>CAYHSB010000034.1:0-12475 GCA_964359185.1 uncultured Chitinophagales bacterium | reverse complement strand
GGAAATCGAGGAGCTTGGGGGTGCCACGATGCATAGTGAAATCAGCGGCGTGACTGACCATAAGATGAAAAACGACGATGAATGCTTGGAAAAGATCAGAAGCATCATCGGGAAGTTCGGGCACACCCCGAAGGCTGGGTTCGAGCGAGTAGAGCCAGAGCCGCCAAAATTTTCTCCCTCAGAAATCTATGGCGTCATACCCGGGGAGCACACCAAACCATTTGATATGTATCAGGTCCTTGCCCGCGTCGTCGATCGTAGCGAGATCGACGAGTACAAGGCGGGGTACGGCAAGACAGTCATCACTGCCTACGCGAACATCGACGGCTGGGCGGTTGGCATTGTTGCAAACCAGCGCTCCGTGGTCCGGACAAGGCAGGGAGAGATGCAGGTCGGCGGCGTCATTTATTCCGACAGTGCAGACAAGGCTACGCGATTTATCATGAATTGTAATCAGAAGCGGATTCCGCTCGTTTTCTTCCAGGACGTCACGGGCTTCATGGTCGGTAAGCGCGCTGAGCAGGGTGGTATCATAAAGGATGGTGCGAAGATGGTGAATGCTGTCGCCAACAGCGTTGTGCCGAAATTCACTTTCATAGTAGGAAATAGCTTCGGTGCAGGAAACTACGCGATGTGCGGGAAGGCCTATGACCCTCGTCTCATATTTGCATGGCCCACAGCCCGAATTGCAGTCATGGGTGGCGAACAATCGAGCAACACCTTGCTGAGTATCAAGCTGCAATCTGGAGAAGCAGGCCAGAAGGGCAAGCAACAGGTCTCGAAGGAAGAACAGGAAGCCCTACTCAATGAAATAAGAAGTCGGTACGAGCGGGAAATGGATCCGCTCTACTGTGCGGCTCGACTCTGGGTTGATGGGATCATCGATCCGCTCGATACCCGCGAAGTCATCTCGCTGGGTATTGCAATGGCAAACCATAACCCGAACATTCCAGTCTTCAATCCAGGTGTCCTGCAAGTGTAGCCACTTTTGGGTTCGCCATGGTCAGCCGCGCGAAGTTATTCGGAATAGCTCTTTGTTTCCTCTTCGTCTCGCAAAGTGGATTTGCACAGCAGTACAACTATGAAGAGCGACAGGGAATTGCCCAGGATGCGGCAGGAGAGGAGCTTGACGACGGGGACTTCAATTTTGGGGAGTCGATGCTCACCCTGTTTTTCCCCCGCGGCGTTAAAGACACCTGGCGGCTCAAGCGATATATTCGAAGCGAAAGATTCAGTTCTGTGAGAGGCAGAGCGGGAGATCTTCG
The DNA here is from genome assembly GCA_964359185.1 of uncultured Chitinophagales bacterium. GTDB lineage: Bacteria > Bacteroidota > Ignavibacteria > UBA10030 > JAHEZR01 > CAYHSB01. The sequence goes on along the minus strand of CAYHSB010000034.1, from coordinate 11,210 downwards.
GGCAGTCGATGCCATCCTTCGACGCGCACTGGAGATCTCACACGGCGATGTGAGTGAGGCGCTCTTTATCTGTACGTTTGCGACAATGGAACACCGTATGGTGGGCATCCGGTTGCCACTCATCAGACTCCCAGTGTATTTTCCGCTTACAAGTGAAAGCGACAGTGTATTTAGAGTTCGTGTCTCTCAGCTCCCCTCACATTTTTATGCTGACAGTCCACGCGAAGAGTACGGCGATCGAGACAAGCTTCAGCATTTTTTCGGGTCCGCTTTCATTGCTTATAGCTTTCATTCACGGCCCTTGGCGAATTTTGTTGGCGATTTCATTGAATGGGGTGAGGAGGAATTAATCATTGAAGGCGTTTCAGACCCTCGAGATCGTCGTGCGAATCACCAGGGGCAAGAGTTGGGGTTCGCGCTTGCCGAGCGCCCCGATGTAAATCCATCTGATTTCTTACAGATCCAACTTGTCCTCACTGGTTCACGAATTGACTGGTAAATCATCGGCAAGAACTTTGAGATGAAAACGATCCTGGTTGTCGATGACGAGAAAAGTGTTCGTGACTCGCTGCGCATGATCCTCACGTATGCGCACTACGAAGTCGAGCTCGCTGAAGACGGTGCAAGGGCATTATCCCTTCTTAATTCCCATCCCATCGACATGGTCCTTCTTGACATCAAAATGCCTGGCATGGATGGTATTGAAGTCCTCGAAGCAATGCGGAAGCAGAATCCCGAACTTCCAATCGTGATTATTTCCGGGCATGGGACAATCGAAACCGCTGTGGAAGCCACAAAGAAGGGGGCGTTTGATTTTCTCTCGAAACCTCTCGACCGCGATAAACTTCTCGTTACAGTCCGTAATGCTCTTGAGCAGCATAAGCTCGCTGTCGAATACAAGCAGATGAAGGAAACCCTAGAGGGGAAAGAGAAAATTCTCGGTGAGAGCCAAAAGATCAAGGAGATTCTAGAAATCATTCACCGCGTCGGGCCGACCGAATCCCGCGTTCTCATCACTGGCGAGAATGGAACAGGGAAGGAATTGGTCTCGAAGGCTATCCATCGTTCAAGCAAGCGGAGCGAGAAGCCATTCATCGAGGTGAATTGTGCTGCAATCCCGACCGAGCTGATTGAGTCGGAGCTGTTCGGGCATGAAAAGGGATCGTTCACCGGGGCAACCTCTCAGAGGATAGGGAAATTCGAACAAGCCGACGGCGGAACGATTTTCCTCGATGAGGTAGGGGACATGAGCCTGGCGGCTCAGGCGAAAGTTCTCCGCGTCCTCGAAGAGGGTAGGATCGAGCGAGTCGGAGGTAGCAAAATGATCAGCGTTGATGTCCGTGTGATTGCCGCGACAAACAAGAATCTTCAAGAGGAGATCTCACGGGGAACCTTCCGAGAGGACCTTTATCACCGGCTGAACGTCATCCCGATCCCTGTGCCCCCATTGCGCGAGCGGCGACAGGATATCCCGGTCCTTGCGAACTATTTTGCGGACGAAATCTGTCTCCGAAATGGGATGCAGAGGAAGCAATTGACTCCGGCTATACTCCAACGACTGAAGACGATGGACTGGAGTGGGAACGTTCGTGAACTGCGCAATGTCGTCGAGCGGCTTGTGATCATGTCACCCGGAACGACGATTGATGTGGAGGAGCTTGAATTGTTTACGGCCATGAAGAAGACTGAGTTTGAAGACATTCTGGCTATGAGCACCACTTTTCAAGACTTCAAAGAACGAGCTGAAGCATCGTACATCAAACATCAGCTGGATTTGCACGACTGGCACATAACAAAGACGGCGGAAGCCCTGAAGATTCAGCGGAGTCACCTCTACAACAAGATCAAGAAATACGGTCTACAACGAGGACCGCATCCGAAGCCTGGAGGAGATAGAGCATAGCGGCTTCCAGATCTAGCGGAATCCTGAGTTCGCTTATGGAGAGGAGTGGTGGGGAGATGAAACAGATTCAGAACCGGCAGAAACGCCTGGTTCAACCGAGAGAACGGAAACCGAGGGAGAGCGTTAATTTCAAAAAGTTGAACCGGCTTCTGAAGAAGAGACTAACAGGAAGGGTTAGCAGAAACCAGGAGTGAAGTAGATCGCTTCAGTTCAGAGGGATCGCCTTCTGGTGGTCTCCTCCTCGTGCGCGAACGACCTCGTACATCACCAGAGCAGCGGCAACCGAAGCATTGAGCGAGCCAATTCTTCCTAGCAGTGGAATTCGAACTAAATAATCACACTTCTCTTTAACTAACCGCCGTATACCTTCGCCTTCGTTTCCCACCACTATTGCGAGAGGTGTCTTGTAATCAACTTCGTAGTATAATTTGTCGCCTGCCACGTCTGCTCCGACGATCCAAAGTCCGTGCTCTTTCAATTCATCGAGGGTCTCTGCAATGTTTGTGACCTTCGCTATCGGCACTTGTTCACTAGCCCCAGCCGAAGTCTTTGCAACTGTCTGATTAACAATGGCTGCGTGGTGCTTCGGGATGATAACTCCGTGAGCGCCAGCGCATTCCGCCGTCCGTATGATGGCACCGAGATTCTGAGGGTCCTGGATTTCATCGAGAACAAGAAGGAAGGGCGCCTGGTTCCGTTCTTTCGCCGCACTCAGGAGTGCATCCACCGAAACATACTCCTTAGTCCCGACGATTGCGACCACGCCTTGCGTCGTCGTATCATTCACGAGTTCGCGGAACTTCTGCTTGTTCACCTCAACGCAGGGGACGCTGTTCTGTCGGGCGAGCTCCCTAATCCTTTCGATTGCAGTTCCCCGCACCCCGTACAGTATCACGATCTTTTCGATCGACGTACCCGACCGAAGTGCTTCAATGACAGGGTTACGGCCAGCTATAAATTCATTCATCGATCACCTCGGAGCTTCTCTACGAAAGCTGACCCTTCAGAGCGACATGTCTAATTGCGCTCAATGCGAGGCAGCTCTTTTGTCAGAGTGCCGCTGGATCAACCAACCCACTGTGAACGCGACGATTCCTGCTACGGTAAAATACAATTCCTTCCACATATCGCCCATCAGCCCCGTAGCCAGTCCAATCATCACCTCCGCAATTCCGATGGCCTGAAGAACCTTTGCAAGGATTCTCATGGCATGAGTTCGAGAAGTTTTCTCCGCAGCTTTCGTTCGTCCACCCGGTAGTGAGATACCTCTTCCTTGTTGATGAAGACTACGGGCACCTTCTCCTTGAGCATCTCATAGAAAGGGTCCCCGGGTGTAATTTTTCTCTCCTCGAGAGTGAAAGGAATCTCCCGCTGTACGGTCCGCAGGATGGCCATCGCCTCATGACATAGGTGACAATCTTCCTTCGAAAAAAGTTCCACAAGAATCATGGGGGAAATCCGTATAGATCGATTTGTTAGATCGCCGCTTCGCGGGGTCGAAATTGGCGGAGTCCGTATAACCCCACTCCAATCAATACGATAGCGATGATTTGGGCTTCGGTAAGGCCAAGGAGGATTCGAGGGTTGACGCGAATGAATTCAATAAAAAAGCGTTCTAGGCCAGCAGAAATCAGATAGATCATGAAGAGCCTGCCATCGGGATAGTTTCGTCGTCGCAGCTTCCACAGGAGAAGGAAGATCCCCGTCGCGAGAATGAATTCGTAGATTGGCGTGGGATGTAAGGGGGTGTCATTAGGTACGATCCCGTTTGGAAATCTGCTGGCGATCTGAGGGAGGTCTCGAAATGCCTCCGAAGGGGGGTATGTTCCTCGGGCGTAAGAAACTCCCCACGGGAGATTTGTTGGAATTCCGTAGTCTCCGTCACCAGACAAATGACATCCGACTCGCGCTATCCCGTATCCCCACATCAGTCCCGGCGACGCGGCGTCGGCGATTCTCCAAAAAGAGATCTTCTTCGACTTACCATAGAGGTAAATCATCCCTGTCGCGAGAAGAAATCCTCCGTACCACGTGAGCCCGGAAGCGGACATTGCCATCCCAATCGGGTCGCGGACAAAATAATGAAAGTTTTCAATAAGGTAGAGAATCTTTGAGCCGGCGACACCGGCGATGAGCGCGATAAGAGTGATGGTGCTGGCGAAGGCAGGATTTATTCCTTTTCGCTTAAATTCCTTCGCGAGAAAATAGTTAGCGACGATAAAGGAAATCCCCATCATCAAGCCGAAGCTGTAGACCGTAAAGGGGCCTATCTTAAAAAGTTCTGGGTACATGAAAATAGAGAGTTATGGATTTTCGAAAGCCGGAACCATCTCGTCTTGTGAAGTGAGAACCTTAATGAACCTATGCTTCGGGACCTTGACCACTGACACTTTCTGCTCGAGAATGCTGAGTGTGAACGAATTCTCAGCCCCATCGAGCTTTGTAATGGTAAACTCGTAGACTCCTCTCAGGTTTTCGTACTTCTTCGCAAATGCAGCTGGACCAGTAGCTGGAAGGCTGACCTGCGGTGAGCGGAGGCCATGGATCTTCCAACTGATCGTGTTGTTCAGTACCCTCTCTTCGACAGCGATCTCATAGCTGAAGTTTGCAAATTCTTTAACAGTCTCGAGGCGAAATAGGGTAGAAAACTTTTTCGTCACCTCGCTGAATGAGGGAAAGATGAGGAGTCGATATTCAGCGTGACCTTGTTTTTTCTTCCGCATAGAGAAAAGCTACTTGTCAGTGTTTGTCTTCTCGAAGAGACTCATGACCTCATCAAAGCTCACTGTCTTTTGTTCGCCCGATTTCATATCCTTGATAGTCGCACGGCGAGTTTTCACCTCATTCTCTCCGACAATAATCACATGGCGAACCTGCTGTCGATCAGCCTCGCGCATCTGCGCTTTAAGACTGCGGCTGAGGAAGTCGAGTTCAGCGGAAATCCCCCTGCGCCGAAGTTCGAGCGCTTGCTTCATAGCCCATCGCTGAGCCTCATTCCCGAGTGCGGCAAAAAATATCGCGGGTTTCTCCTCTCCATCCAAAAAGGATTTCTGTTTTTCTGAGACCATCATCAGACGCTCGATGCCTGCTGCGAAACCGATGCCAGGCGTTGGCTTGCCTCCGAGCTCTTCTGCAAGGAGGTCGTATCTCCCGCCGCCAGCGAGCGCGTCCTGGGCTCCTAGATCTTTGCTGAGGATCTCAAAGGCCGTCTTTGTATAGTAGTCGAGACCCCGAACGAGACGGCCATCTTCCTCGTATTGCAATTCTAGAGCAGCAAGTTCCTCCTTCACACTGGCATAGTGGGCGGAACATTCTGGACAGAGATGGTCTTTGAGGAGTGGGATCTGGGCCATCGCACTTTGATCCTCTTCTGATTTCGAATCGAGGACCCGAAGTGGGTTGACATCAAGACGCCGCTGGCTCTCAGCCGACAATCGGTCGCGGACACGCGTGAGATGCCGCTTGAGCATCTCTTTGTAGGGTGGTCTACACTTCTCGCATCCGACTGAGTTGATTCTTAAGATCGTTTTCTTTACGCCCAACGCCTCGTATGTAGCGACTGCGAGCGCAACCACCTCGACATCGAGGCTGGGGATCTGCGACCCAATGGCCTCGGCGCCGAACTGATGAAACTGGCGCAAGCGACCAGCCTGCGGACGTTCCTGACGAAACATCGGGCCGATGTAGTAGAGTTTTACAAGGGGGGACTGCTCCCGCAGGTTATGCTGGATGTGCGCCCGGACAACGGAAGCGGTCATCTCTGGCCTCAGTGTGAGGCTTTCTCCGCTTAGGTCTCGGAATGTGTACATCTCTTTCGAGACGATATCCGTGAGTTCGCCAATGCTGCGTGAGAACAGGGATGTTTCTTCAAAGAGGGGAGTGCGAATTTCTCGGAAGTTGAAGGTGTGCATTACTCCGCGAATCTTCTCTTCCACCCGCTGCCACTTCCACGATTCGCTCGGGAGGATATCTCTCGTTCCCTTGATCGATTTGTACGTCAACGGCGGTCTGTAGGAATAATCGTTGATTCCAAGAACAGTTTCATCCCTCGAAGTACGACGCTTCTTGCCGCCGAAAGAGATCGAGCACTTCTTTTGGAGTTTTACTCGTCAGCAATCCTTGCCTGAACTCCTCATTGTTCATCAGTCGCGATATCCGGCTGAGCAGTTTAATGTGCGGTCCGACGAGACTATCTCTCCCAACGAGGAGGAACACGAGACGGACAGGTTGGTCATCGAGTGCTTGGTAATCTACGGGACGTTCGGTGACAGCGAAGGCGGCAACAATGTCTTTCACCGCGTCCGTTTTGCCATGAGGGATAGCGAAGCCATTTCCGACGCCGGTCGACATGATTTTCTCTCGCTCAAAGATCGCCTGTCGGACTTTCTCCTTGTCGATGACGTTTTTTGACCCTCCGATGAGGCTGATCATTGAGTCAATGATCTCCTCCTTGGTTGTCCCGGGGAGGTTTGTGCGAACGAATTGTTCTTCAAGGACATCAGTGATTTTCATTTTTGTGGCCTAACTCCTCTTTTCAAAATGCGTACGATCGAGGCTGTCTGTTATCCAGTTTCATGACGCTTAGGCTCTGCCTTCCCATTCGAGAATTTTTTTCTCGTACTCGTCTGCCAGAGTTGAGGCAAGAGTATCTTTCACTGCTTCCGCACGGAGATGGAAGACAGCTCGCTCTTTATCAGGCATCACGAAAACGCTCGAGGGAGCTTCCCCAGAATCAAAATAAATCTTGATCCCATCGACGAAATCTCGCTTCCGGTTTTCAGATTCTTTCATGAGAAGCCGCATGACTTTACCCTTCGATTCCCATGGACACTTGACATCGCACTCCACCATACTGAGCCTCGGCAGCCTCCCGTCGAGGGAGCTAAGCTTCTCTCCAGTGATTGCAAACAACTCCAGGATCTTCGCGATGGCAAACATTGCGTCTGTCGCGAAGCTAAACTCCGGGAAAATAAACCCGCCCCGAGTCCCCCCAACGAAAGCAATCCCTCCCTCTGTTGCTGCACTCATCATTCCCAGATGACTGTCCTTGGTCTTAACAACCTCGACATTGTGTTCCTTTGCAACGAGGTCGACTTCCATTGAAGCGGAGATTGGCACAGCAATCTTCTTGACGTTGGCGTTTGCCTCGAGGAACAATTTTGTCACCAGGACGAGCAGCCGATCATTGCTAAGGGCAATCCCTTTCTCGCCTACGATCACAAGCTTTTCGCCCCCTGCATTGATCATACAACCGAGGTCGAAGCCCAATGACGTGACGATGTGCGAGAGTTGCCTGATGGCGCTTTCGACCTCGTGCGGCTCCCGAGTCAGCTTGTTTGCGTCAACGTACGCGTTGAGAGCAATGACCTCGCACCCAAGCGAACCTACGAGGGTAGGAAAAATCGTAGCGGTGATTCCGTGTGAGTAGTCAATAACGAGCTTGAACTTCGCCTTGCAGATCGCGTCGACATTGAGGACAGACTGGAATTTTTGCCGATAACTTTCGGCCGTTCGCTCTGGGAAGTTGATGGTACCGACTTTTTCCGGTGCAACCCGTGGAACCTCCTCGCCGAAGAAGAGACGCTCGATGGTCTTCGTCTTCGAGACGGGGAGATCTTTGCCACTTGAGTCGAAGAAGATCAAGTCCGTCAGTCTTCTGTCATAAGGGGACTTGCGAACATGCACTCCACCGACCTCTCTCCCGGTGCTGAGTTCATGGCGCAGGATTGGTATGGGGGTTGCGCGGAGATCATTAACCTGAACGCCAGTGGAGATAAGACCGCAGATGATTGCTCGGTTCATCATTCGGGATACGTTGTCTGCATCGCGGCTTGTCACAACGGTTTTGCCAGGACCGACGAATGCGCCAAAGGCAGCTCCGAGTCGTGCACCAAATTCGGGATTCATCTCTATATTTGAATAACCACTGATCCGTGCGTCAGTAAATAACTGCCTCTGCCATCGGTCTTCCCATACAAGACTTCTTGTAAGGACCGCTCCCTCCTCGACAATCTTCGCGGGCCAGAGCTTGATGTTTCCCATCAGCTTTGCCTTTGCCCCGATGAAGCATTTCTCGCCTATGAAAACATTCTCTGAGATATTCGCCTCCTCGCCAACAACGGTGCTGGTGGCGAGGACATCGGCGGTAAGGTGCGCACCACGGCCAATGACGACTTCGTTCCATAGGACTGAATCTTCAATGCTTGCACCCGCCTTAACCGTCACGGAATCGCCAATGACTGAGTTCGAAATCTTTACGTCCTCGCCTATTTCGCAACCCTCCCCGATGATGACCGTTCCTTTCAGATTCTCTGCCTTTGTTAGAATGCGCGTGCCCGGCCCGATGTATGTTGTTCCTTCCCTTTTTCCACGAAATTCTATTTTCACGCGGCCAGCCAGACAGTCCCAATGACCTTCTTGATATTCGCTCAAGTTCCCAATGTCACGCCAGTAACCCTCCGCGGTATAGCCAAAGAGTGAATCATCCTTATCAAGAAGAAGAGGGAAGAGGTCCTTGCTAAAATCGAATTCTTGCTCCTTGGGAACGAGGTCGAGGATTTGAGGTTCAATGATGTAAATTCCAGTATTGATAGAATCGCTGAAGACTTCTCCCCAGGTTGGCTTCTCAACAAAACGAACAATCTTCCCATCATCACGGGTAATCACAACACCATACTGCAGCGGGTTCTGGCTGTGATAAAGAACAATCGTGGCTTTCGAACCCTGCTGCTCGTGAAAGTCGATTGCCTTCGTCAGACTAAAATCAGTGAGAACGTCCCCGCTGATAATGAGGAATCGTTCACCGAGGAGACTCGCTGCATTGCGGACGCTTCCGGCTGTTCCGTAGTCCGCATCTGCTCTTACATACTGTAGCCGGACGCCGAGGCGGGACCCGTCTCCGAAGTAGTCAATAATGGCTTCCGGGAAATAGAAGAGGGTGACGATGATGTCGGTGAGGCTGTGTGCACGGAGAAGGCTGATGATGTGCTCCATGATGGGCCGGTTTACCATCGGCACCATCGGCTTCGGAATGTTGGAGGTCAGCGGGCGAAGCCTGGTTCCAAATCCTCCCCCCATGATAACAGCCTTCATTATCGGGCGAATCCCTCGGACGATTGCATTTTCAAGCTGTTGTTCTACGCAGAAGATACAAAAAAAACCTATGCTTTTCAACAAATGGGGAGAGGTGACAAATTTGCCCTCTATCGCAGTGCATTCCTCAAATCGTCGATGAGGTCATCAGCATCCTCAATTCCCACTGACATTCGAACCAATCCATCAGTGATCCCGTTGCGGATGCGCTCCTCACGAGGAATGGAGGCATGAGTCATCGTGGCAGGGTAGGTGATAAGTGTTTCGACACCCCCCAGACTTTCTGCGAGTGAGCAGAGTCTGATTCGCTTCAGAAATTTCTTAGCGGCCCCAAGACTTCCGAGGTCGAAAGAAATTATGCCTCCGAAATTCTTCATCTGCTTTCTCGCAAGTCGATGGTGTGGGTGGGAAGGGAGGCCGGGGTAGTGGACTTTCTTCACTTTCTTCTGTCGTACAAGCCACTGTGCGATCTTCATCGCGTTTTCGGCGTGGCGTTCCATCCGTACAGGCAAAGTCTTGGTCCCACGAAGACATAACCAGGCATCGAACGGGCTGAGGATACCGCCAACTGCTTTCTGGAAAAAGCGCAACCGCCCTGCAATCTTCACATTGTTCGTGACAATCATTCCTCCCAGCATGTCGCTGTGGCCGTTGAGATACTTGGTCAAGCTGTGCACGACGATATCGATGCCATATTCCAGCGGGCGCTGTAAGTACGGTGTCGCAAAAGTGTTGTCAACCACAGAGATCAAGCGTCGGCCTTTGGCAATGCGAGCGATTGCTCTGAGATCAGTGATCTCCATTGTTGGGTTCGTGGGGGTCTCCACAAAGATCATCTTCGAGTTCGGACGGATGCTGCGTTCAACAAGTGCGAGTTCAGTCGTATCAATGAACTCGAACTGCAATCCAAAACCCTCCCACACCATCTTGCCGATCCTGTAGGTGCCGCCGTAGATGTTTCGGGAGAGAAGAAGGTGATCACCGGGCTTCAGGAGCCGGAAGATGCTATCGATCGCCGCCATACCTGAGCCAAATGCCAGGCCATGCTTTCCGCCCTCGAGCGTGGCAATGTTCTCCTCAAGGGCTGTTCGTGTTGGGTTGGAGACACGGGAGTACTCGTAACCCTTGTGCTTGCCGAGCTCTTCCTGAACGTAGGTGGACGTGAGGTGCACCGGCATCATGATCGAGCCAGTTGTTGGATCCGGCTTTTGGCCGGCGTGAATGGCTTTCGTCGAGAATCGCATCAAGACTCCAAGAGTTTCAGTTGTCCTTTGTCACGTTCATTTGACTTTATGCTCTTCTTTCTAAAGGCCCTGCTCATGCCTTTTAGCATTTCTTTCGTTGCCTTCACCGAACTCTCTAACAAAGATACGTGGTTTCGCATGAACCAATGCAATGCTTTGTGCAACGCTTCTAGGTCACCATTTGTAATGTCTAAATCACGAAGCCTCTTCGGATGAGTGACCCTCTTTCGGATTCTGATAGCTTCAAGGAACAAATCCCATCCTTTAGTGTTCTTCCTTATTCGGAAATTCGAACCCCACATATCTGCATACATGAAGAAAGTCATTTCGAAATCTTCTCGGACTGAGACTCTTGTAGGAGTTAAATCAAACAACTTGTGTCCATCTAATTCTTCTTTTGCCCTTCTACCATACAAGTATTCCCTCTCAGATTCTAATAGTGGGTGCGGAGATGGAGGAAGTATGCCTACCTTTAGGCTGAATAGTACACCATCTACAAATGCGAAGATCGCTCGGGCATAAACCCTTCGCCAGAACTGGCCTTTATTGTCTCTTAGAATTCCCTCGATACTCGCTAAGTCTTCTTGCAAGACTTGGATCATCCTCCGAAGCTCTTCGTCCTCTTCTAAAGCGAGCTTTTCTACTTCCACCGTAATTCAACCATAGAGTGCGTTCACCCTACCTCGCCATATACTCAATCACGTCGTACCGGGTCAATATTCCCACAATCTTTTGGCTATCTTCAACAAGAACCGCAGAGTCTCTTTTCTTCAAGAACTCGATTGCCTGATCGATTGCAGAATCAATCCCAATAACGGGAAAAGGTGGTTCCATGACCTCATTCACTTGCGAATCAAGTAAGCCGTTGTCCTCGAGGACTGCAGACATCAATTGGTTGTCGATGACAATGCCAACGGGTTTGCCCTTCTCAAGTATTGGCAGCTGAGAAATATTGTGTTCTTTGAACAGAT
>CAYHSB010000033.1:0-12713 GCA_964359185.1 uncultured Chitinophagales bacterium | reverse complement strand
AATCTTTGGAGGCTTTAAGCAAAGACTTCTTCACGTCCTGCCGTGCTGGGTCGGACGATTTAAGGTTATCATATGCCTTGTAGATTGCACGCACACGGTAGTAATACAATGTTTCCATGATTGACTCGGAGCCAGGGCCAGTAATGCTTGCTTTATCCGCGACTGCTCTGTCGAGAAGTTTCAGGACTTCAGCATAATTATCGTCATCTTTCTCGAACAACGCTTGGCCTAAGAGCACTTGCGCTTCCGGGCCTCCAGGTCCCTGCCGCAATGCAACCAAACGCTGCAATGGCTCAATAGCTTTCTTCCACTCCTTCTCCTTTATCAGATACCTTGACTGAGCCAGAAGCTCATACATCGTCTTGTCAAAGGGGAAGAATTCGTTGATGTCGATATCGAGCTGCATACCCGAACCGATTGCCCCAACTTTCTGAAGACTCTGGGCATACTCTACACCGAGAGCTCCAACACTGAGCTCGATTTTTGGATTCATTCCTTCGCTCTTCGGATCGTACCGAATCGTCGCTTTGCCCTTTTGATCAACATGAGCTTTGTATTTTTTCCCCGAGGTTCCTGTCAGTACAACGGTGACAGATGAAACAGGATTGCTGGAGCGATCCTTTACAGAGACTGTCAAAAAATTCGGCCCGGCCCCTTCCATCGTGTACGAGAGTGAGATCGTACTATCGCCCTTGACGAAGAGGCTGTCAGCCTGCTTGCGCGTGAAATACCCTTCCGAGGAAACCCTGACGGAAAGATTCGTTGCTGGTTGAACTTCGTATTTCACCCTCAACTCACCATTACCATCCGTCTTTGCAGTCCACTTTCCTCTCGATTGTTGGCCGGTTGCAGGATCGATAAACACTGCTGATTCACCTGCCCCAGAGGTTCCAACACCAGGATCGATGCCGACGTCCGCGTTGGCAATTGGCTTGCCTCGTTTATCCTTGACCGAAATCATGAGGCTGCCTTTAGCCGAGTTCGAGCGAAGCGCGAAGTATAATCCCACACCAACAATGCCGACAAGGAGTGCCAGTGCAACAATCCTTACTGAGGTCTTCTTTAGGGACCCAACTACTTTAGGGCCGGCAGGTGTCGCAACAAGTGGTTGCTGTAAGTTGGCCTTCTCGATCGCCGCGGAGCCCGTTCTAATGGTCTTCAATCGTTGAACTATCTCGTTGCAGGAGCTAGGTCGCTCGTCACGGCTTTTCCTCAAGAGGAGAGAGACGAGTTCTTCCACCTCGGGAGGTATGTTCGATTGAGCTAATGATAGTTTCGGTGGTTCGAGATGAACAACGGAATAGATGATTGCTGCTTCGTGTTCGCCCAGAAAGGGAAGCTGACCCGTCAACATTTCGTAGAGTAACACACCCAAAGACCAAATATCCGAACGATGGTCAACTTGCTCACCGAGCATTTGTTCCGGGGACATATAGGCAACAGTCCCAAGGGTGCTCCCCGTTCTGGTTAACCCAGTCCCGCTCTTGAGCTTAGCCAATCCGAAGTCCATTATCTTGACAAGGCCATCCTTCGTCACCATAATGTTATCCGACTTGATGTCGCGGTGGATAATCTCCTTCTCGTGCGCTTTTGAGAGACCCTCTGCGATTTGGAGTCCATACTCTAGAACTTGACCTATTGAGAGAGCCCTTCCACTCGCTTTGAGATTGTTGATTTCTGATTTGAGTGAATTTCCCTCAACAAACTCCATGGCGAAAAAACTCTGACCGTCTGCTTCATCAAAATCATAAATCGTGAGGATGTTTGGGTGGTTGAGTGCTGACGCAGCCTTTGCCTCCTGGATGAAGCGAGCCTTGTCCTGCTCTGAAGCAGAAAGGTGTGAAGGGAGAAACTTCAGCGCCACGAAGCGGTCGAGCTTGAGATCCTGGGCCTTATAAACAACACCCATTCCTCCCTCGCCGAGTTTCTCGAGAATCCTGTAGTGGGATATTGTTTGTCCGATCATGATGTCAGAGAGTCCCTATCCCATGGATGATGTTGAAGTTCTCGGAGAATCGGAGGAAAGCCTTTAGAACCCAATGAGTATGGATGTCTAACCTGGGGAAAAACTACACTATGCCGACTCTGTGCTCAAACAACTGCACCAGATGCCCGATCCAAGTTCGAACACACACCAATTCTGCAGGAACTTGAGTAAGAGTAGTAACGGAGGCAGCTTGCCTTGAGAAAAATCTCAACCGACCTTTTGGAACGTCTGTAACTCCCGACACTCCGAAACGAGTTGCTTTCGTGTTTCTGCCGACACAAGTCTGCTGGGCCCACCGCCGCTCCGTCGAGGAAGGTAGATCTTTCCAGTCGGCTCAAAGTTGTGCTCGGCAAAAAGCTTCGTGAGCTCAAATGGAAAATCAAGATAGCCTTTGCTTGTGAAGGCCGGCTCTGCGATAACCGATACCCTCCCACTGGCCTTGAGGACGCGATGAGATTCTCTTACCAGACCTTTGAACTTCAGCAGGAAATCTGCCATCGCCACGCTCGGATCCTCTTCGACTCCTGCGGCTGTCTGAGCCGAGTAAAACTCTGTCGGCGGATCAAGAAAGAGGTAGTCAACACTCTCCGATTCTTCTGGAATCCCCATCTTCAAGACATCGTGCTGCTTGATCCGTGGGTCAATCGGTTCAATATCGTAAAGTCTATACTTTCGGTCGGCAAAGTAATGAAGGACATCGATGACGTCACCAAGGGTCCCACTCCCTGCAAAGGGATCGACGACAACGGAACCCGGTTCAGTGTAGTAGAAAAGTGCATTGGCAATGATCTGTCCCGGTATTCGCCCCTTAAAGCCACTCTTGCCGAACCGGAGATCAGGGAGATCAAACGACCATACGTTTCGTTCCTTCAAGTCAAAACCGTACTTCGTTCTCTCCATCTCCCTTTGGGTTACTTCATCACCGTGAATTTTCTTCCGGAGCTCAGAAATCGTCCAATGATATTTAAGAGCGAGCTTCTCATACTCTCGTCTCTTCGCACTCTCTTGGACCTTTGTTGCCAGGTCGAAATAAAAGATCTCGGGAAGAGGAAGCTTGTTGACCTCAGGATAATAGGTATAAAACTGTTGACACTGCTTGAGCATTGCATAAGGGAACTTGATCCCCGGCTGAGAGCTGATCTCCTTGAGAACCTCCTCTTCAAACATACCCTGCTTGCGTGCTATCGGCATGACTTTTTCAACGAGAAACTTGCCCAATTCCCAGTAGTTATCTGTGGCAAAGGAATTGAGTTTTTTAATGAGGTCGGACAATGTGGTTGTCTTCATAGTTTCTCCTGCTTCCATGGTCTAGAGTGGCAGGAAATGGAATCTTGCCACCTGATTGAGATTATGTGAGGCACTGCGAGATTCGAAAGGGGAAAGAATCTGTGTCCCTGGTGACGGCGTGCGGATATCCACAAGAATTCTTGTAGAGCACCATGATGGCTGCTGCAAGCTGTAGCATCGAGAATAGCTTCGGGGCTACGATACAGACGCCTGGGACCCTGCTTGTGTCGGGACCGCCGGCGTCACCTGTTTTTTCCTATAGAGGATTCCGATCGGAATAATAATGCAATATCCAATCACAAGCAAGATCGGAGCGACTACGAGAGGGAGGGTTCCTTCAACCGATCCTTCGGCCATCGCAATGAAGCCGAGGATCACCAAACCGATCCCGAGGGCAAGCAAATAGTAGTTAGTCTTCGTGAAAGGTAAAGGAGTTTCTCTCTTGAGTTTCCTCTTTTGGAATCTCCCTCTCTCTTGGAGCCTTCTTGCCATGAGTTGTTCCACCTCCCATTCGTCACACAAAAAACCCGGCGTTGGGGGGAGCGCCGGGCTCGACCGTCTGTAGAGCAACAGTCAGGGGAGAAACTGCTGCAGCGGTCTTGTCCAAATTTACAAGAAAAAATCGTTTTGTCAAGAGAAAAATGAAGATATTTTAATGTACCGCTACCACGTCACACCCCTTTTCGGTCTAGGGCTCCACCCCGCTCTAGCCTGCTACCCTCCCATCGATGATCTGGAGAACCCTATCGGCTTTGGTTGCAAGGACCGCGTTATGCGTAACGATGACAAGGGCTTGGCGTCGGGATTTACAGAGGTTCCAGAGGAGGTCATGTAACATTTGGCTGTTGACCGTGTCGAGGTTTCCAGTTGGCTCATCCGCCAGAATTACTCTTGGTCGATTCATCAGCGCACGGGCAACAGCAACTCGTTGCTGCTCCCCACCCGAGAGCTCCGCTGGTTTATGGTCGAGTCTGTCTCCAAGCCCTACGTCAATCAATATCTGCGCCGCTTCATCTCTCACGCGCTCGAAGCTCTTTCCCTCAATCATCGCTGGCATTGCAACATTTTCTACCGCCGTGAATTCGGGCAGAAGGTGATGGAACTGAAACACAAAGCCGATGTTCCGATTTCGAAACTTTGCAAGTTCATTCTCATTCATCGTGAAGATGTTCCTGCCTTCAAAACGAACCTCGCCTTCTGTCGGACGATCCAGGGCACCGAGGATGTGAAGGAGTGTGCTCTTGCCAGCACCAGAGGCACCCACGACCGCCAAAATCTCTCCCACCTCAATGGTGAGATTGATTCCCTTTAGTACGTGAAGTCCCCGTCGGCTATTCTTCCCAACGGGAAAAATCTTTTGAATGTTAATTGCTTCAAGGATCATCTAACCTTACTCCCACCGTACGGCTTCAGCAGGTATGAGTCGAGCTGCTCGTCTGGCGGGATAAAGCGCCGCGGCGGAGCAGAGAGCAATTGCCGCAAGACCAACAGCAAGAAAATCTGTCCATCGGATTTCAACAGGGAGTGCTGGGATGATATACACCGACGGGTCGAGACGAAAGAGATGAAGCCTCTCCTGGAGCATGCAGAGTACATATCCGAGAAGAGAGCCAAAGACGGTTCCAAGGAGACCGACTATTATTCCCTCGAGAAGGTAGATGCGAACTACGCTTCGGTTTGTTGAACCCATCGACTTCAAGACCCCAATGTCTCGGGTTTTCTCAATCACGGACATCGTGAGCGAGCCAAGAAGGTTAAACGTTGCAACTCCGATTATCAAACAAAGGATGATATATGCGAGCCATCGCTCGACCTTCATGATTGAGTAGAGATCTTTGTGTAGATCGTACCACGTGGAGACCAGGAGCGATGAGGGTATCTTTTGTTCGAGATCATGCTTCACGTTTTCTGATTCATCCATATCGTGTAGTCTCACCTCGATCCCATTGTACTCCTGCGCCATCCCTCCTCTCGCGGGAAAAAGGTTCCTGGCAGCGACAATAGAAACGTACGCGTACACCCCGTCATACTCTTTGTTGTGTGATTCATAAATCCCCACAACCCGAAAGCGTCTCATCTGTGGCTGGGCGAACTGAGTAACTGTCTCCTGAATATTTGCCGGGCTGACAAGCATCACAGTGTCGCCGACGACCGCGCCAAGCCGATCGGACAATGTCAATCCAACAACTATTCCCCCGATCTCTTCGGTATCCTGAAACGAAAGCTTACCCAAGACCATTCTGTCCTTCACCCCAGAGACGTTGCCGATGCCGTCCTCGTCCACGCCCTTGATGACAATGGCTTTGGTCGCTGTCTGTGAAATGATCATTCCCCTACCCGAAATGAAGGGTGAAAATCCTTTTACCCGCTGATCGCCACGCAAGGCCGATTCCACGCTGGAGAAAGCTTTTTCAATTGAGGTCCCCGATGATTCGATCCGCAAATGCGGGTCAAACCCAATGAGGAGGGATGTGACTAGTCCACCAAAGCCATTGAAAACTGAAAGGACCACTATGAGAGCAGCAACTCCAACCGTCACCCCAAGAATTGAAATGGATGTAATGATAGTAATGAATCCAGCTTTCTTCTTCGAGAAGAGGTACCGTTTCGCTATATAGGCTTCGAAAGGCATTGTGATTCATGTGAAGCGAATGGCGGTAATTGGCTGCAGTCGCGAGGCGAGGCTTGCGGGAACCAGTGTGGCCAAGAAACAGAGGAAGACACTAATGAGAGAAACAGCAATAAAATCCTCCAGTCGAAGCAGGATAGGAACACTGCTCATGAAATAGATCTGCGCCGGCAGCGATATGAGTTTCTCGTGGAGTTGAAGCCAACTTAATCCATACGCTAGAGCGTTTCCCAGCGCTGTTCCAACGACACCGATTAAGAGCCCTTCAGCGACAAAAATCTTCCTGATGCTTCTTGAAGTCGCACCCATGGATTTCAAAACTCCAATCTGGTGAGTCTTTTCCATGACCACCATCAGGAGAGTCCCGATTATGTTGACGACGGCAACGATGATTATGAGACCGAGGATCACAGGCGTCGGCTTCTTCTGTAACTCAATCCAGGAGAACAGATTCCGGTATAGCTGCTGGACCGTCCGTGCGTAATAGGGATACCCGAGGAGTTCTTCGATTCGGTTGGCAACAAGGCTGGTGTGACTCAGGTCATCAACCAAGATCTCGATGCCCGTGATCCGCCCCTCCAATTGGAAGAGATCCTGTGCTGCTGAGATCGATGTGTAGATGTAGACGTCATCGTATTCAGCCATGCCCGTTTCATACATACCTGTCACGACGAATTGTCGAACGATTGGGGTGCTCAGCGACTTGAGATTGCCACCGATCCCGAATAGGGTGGCTCGATCTCCAACCCTGAGATCAAGTTTCCCGGCAAGCTTTTTTCCGATGACAAGCTTTGGGGACCCGTTCCCTGAGTTAAGGTCGTACTTACCTCCGATGATCTGCTTTCGCGTTGCGGAAATGTCAACTACCTCGTCCACACCTTTCAGCAATACTCCCTCGGTGTATCCTTTCGAACGGATTATTACCTCTTTGGAGATCACAGGCGAGATCGCTCTTACGCCCGGAATCTCGGTGTGTATTCTCTCGATTGCGGCTGTATGGTCTGGCAGAGGTTGGTTCTGAAAACCCACGACCTGAACGTGTGCGGCAAAACCGATGACCTTCTCCTTGATTTCCTTTTCAAATCCACCAAGAATTGTTAACGCAATGATGAGAGCTGCCACACCAAGCATCACACCCACCATTCCAATCGAGGTAATCAGAGAGATGAATCCACCTTCACGCTTCGAGCGGATGTACCTTCTCAGGATGTACAATTCAAACGACATCTTCTGCTGGTACTCAGGAACGAAAAAGGGAATCCATGGATGGTTGATCGAATTCCGTCGTGATGGCTGCTAACCGTTCGATTTCTATCATCGGTACCACTACGCGACTTTCTGTTTGGGTGCCAAGAGATACGCCTTGATGAACTCGTCCAAATCTCCATCCATCACACCCTGGGTATCACTTGTTTCGACTGCAGTGCGGTGATCTTTCACGAGATTGTAAGGATGGAAGACGTAGGAGCGGATCTGACTGCCCCATTCAATTTTTTTCTTTGTGCTTTCGATCGCGCTTAGTTTTGCTTCCTCCTCTTCCTTTCGAAGTTGGTAGAGGCGAGACTTCAGCATTTTCATCGCGCGCTCTTTGTTCTGAAACTGTGACCTCTCTTGCTGACAGGCGACGATTATTCCGGTCGGAATGTGAGTGATCCGGACGGCGGTTTCCACTTTGTTGACGTTCTGTCCACCTTTCCCTCCGGAGCGGAACGTATCGAGCTTGAGGTCTGCAGGGTTTACCTCGATCTCAACGTCGTCTTCAATTTCAGGGTAAACAAAAACTGACGCGAATGAAGTGTGACGCCGGGCGTTGGAGTCGAATGGAGATATACGGACAAGCCGATGGACACCGCTTTCGGCTTTCAGATAGCCGTAGGCATACTGACCAAGAACCTCAATCGTAGCGCTCTTTATCCCAGCCCCCTCCCCCTCGAGTTGATATACCAGGGATGTTTGAAATCCCCTTCGCTCACACCAACGAATGTACATCCGAAGAAGCATCTCAGCCCAATCTTGAGCCTCGGTTCCGCCGGCGCCCGCATGGATGGTGAGGAGAGCGTTCTTTGCATCGTCTTCTCCACTGAGCATGTTTTTGAATTCCAATTCAGCGATGCCAGTCTCGACGACGGAGAGATCGCTCTCAATTTCTTGGGCGTGTGATTCGTCAGAGGCCTCTTCAGCTAACTCGATGAGTGTCTCCGCATCATTAAGTCTCATGTTCAATCGGTTCCATGCTTCCACCCATTCCTTGCGGCGGCTTATCTCCTGCATCGATTTCTGAGCACGGATATTGTCGGACCAAAAATCGGGAGCGGTCGTTTTATCTTGAAGCTCGGCAATCTCCTTTTCCTTCTGATCGAGGTCAAAGAAACCCTCGAAGTGTGTTCAGCCGACCACGAATTTCAGGGAGCTTGGCCTTGATTTCGTCAAACATGTCTTTCTCCTCTCATATATGTATTGGTTCCTCGACCTCGATTTCCATTCTCAGCAATGCACTGCTGAGGGTTTTCCCCTGGGCATCGTTCTTCAGTGATTTTGTGCCACCCCCGCCAAGAGATTGGTGGAGCAAGAAATTCAGTGCCTTCAGGTTTGGCAGCTCGAAGCGTTCCACCTGGCCGAAGCAGATTCCCTCGAAGTGTTTCTTGACACGCTCAGCAGTCACGTACTTTTCGATAATCTCATAATATTTGTCCTCGTGGGCGATCAAGCCGATGTTTGCTGTGTCTCCCTTATCTCCCGATCGAGCGTGGCAAATTTTACGAAGTTGAATTTTCACCTCACGCTTCTACCACAGAAACTTTCGGCTTGACTGCAGTTTTTGGAATCAGTGCAGGCCAATAAGCAATGACTTCACTTGGCTTCGGTCGCCCTCCGGAAAATCCAGTGACGCCAGGGGGGCCGTTGAGGATGAGCGGTGCAATCTCCTTCCCAAACTGTTCGACTGCTTTGTGATCATGTCCACGTACCCCAATCCGCAAGACTACCTCATTTGGCTCGATCTCTCTGGGAGAAAGCGGTCCATGGGTGGAGTCATAACCGAGGAACTCCGTGCGGATTTCATCGTAGGTGAGATTGAGCTCACTGAGCCGCGTCCGAAGTATCTCGTCCGCTTTTCTGGCTTTCTCCAGAGCGTCGGGCCAGGCATATGTAAGTGTTCCGACTGCCGTGTAGCCATCGCTATATGACATCGAGACTTTGTAGAACTCAGTTGCGGGTCGGCCGCGAACGCCTGACATTGCTACGCGATTCTCACCCTCTTGCTTAAGCTCGATTGTTGTGAAGTCAGCGACACATTCCGGGGTAATGTAGTCTGTCGGGTCGCCGATCTCGTACAGAAGTTGTTCGGTGACTGTCGCAACACTGACCAGGCCGCCCGTGCCGTCATGTTTCGTAACGACGACTTCTCCATTCAGGTATGCCTCAGCGATCGGGAAACCAATGTGCGCGAGATCAGGTACCGACTGCCAATCGCCAGAGAAATTTCCACCACTTGCCTGTCCACCGCACTCAAGGATATGACCAGCGATTGTCCCAGCAGCAAGCTTATCCCAGTCATCTTGCCGCCAGCCAAATTCGTAGATCATCGGTGCAAGCGTTAGACCTGTATCAGTAGTCCGACCTGTAATAACAATTTGTGCTCCCTTTCGCAGCGCCTCCACAATAGGCCATGCACCGAAGTAGACGTTTGCACTCAAGGTTCGGTGTCCGATTTTTTCAATTGATTCACCGGTCTCCATATTGTTCAACTTGATGCCACGTTTTGCGAACTCATCGATCCTCTCGAGGATATCATCACCCAGAATAGTCCCAATCTTGAGTCTTTTGATCCCTTTCTTACGAGCGCAATTGAAGATGGCATCCCGACACGCGTCGGGATTGACACCGCCAGCATTCGTAATAATCTTGACATTTTTCTCCATGCAAATTGGAAGGATCTGCTCGATTATTGAAACTATATCTTTTGCATAACCAAGCTCAGGGTTTCGTTTCTTCTGTTTTTGCATGATGGACATTGTAACTTCAGCCAAGAAATCCATCATGAGATAATCTATCGGGCCTTTGGAAACCTGGTCGAGGGGAGCGTTTTGCGAGTCCCCCCAAAACCCCTGGCCGGATGCTATTCTAATTTTCTCCTTCAAACTCTACTGGTCACGGGAAAAAATTCGAACGCGAAAGCCTAGACAATTTGGGAATTCAAAGGTCACAAGGTACAATCTTTCTGAGCTTTGGATTTCGAATTTCAAACTGTCACTGCCTTGTATCCATAGCAAATAATTCCAGCCTTGCCTTCTTCTTGAATCTTTCGAAACACCAGCTTCACCTTTTGGCCGATCTCAAGCTCATCGACCTCTGCATCAGCAATCTGAGCGGTCACCTTCACTCCGTCGTTCAATTCAATGATGCCGACGGCGAAAGGAGTTTCCTTCGAGAATTTCTCTGAGGCAACTCGAACAACTGTGTAGGTCAATAATTTCCCCTCATCGTTTAGAGCGACTGTTTCGAAGTTCTTTCCTTTGCATTTCGGACAGATAAGTCGCGGTGGAAAGCTTGTGTGTCCGCACTTCATGCATTTCGCGGCTTCGAGTCGATAACGCTGTGGAATTTCCCGAGCGTATCTTGCTGTAATCATTTTCCCTCCAAGATGTGAATGACGCAGCTTGCGCCGCTTCCGCCCATATTCTGCGCCATGCCAATATGTGCGTCCAGAACTTGCCTCGCGCCGGCCTTACCACTGAGTTGTTCGTAGAGTTCGATTATCTGAGCAATTCCAGTAGCACCAACTGGATGACCCTTTGACTTGAGGCCACCGCTCGTGTTGATTGGAGTTAGGTTGCACTCGAGAGAAGTCAAACCATCTGCCGCTGCCTGACCGCCTTTCCCTTTTTCGAAGAAGCCTAGATCTTCCGATACGAGGATTTCTGCAATCGTGAAGCAGTCGTGAACCTCAGCGAAATCAACATCAGCCGGTTTTACATCAGCCATTCGATACGCTTTCTCTGCCGCCGTCACAACCGAGCCGAGAGTGGTAATGCTGCTACGTCCATGAAGTGCGATTGTGTCAGAGGCCTGTGAGGAAGCAATCACCCGAATCGGGTTCTTGTTCAACTTCTTGGCGACTTCTATTGAAGCCAGGATAACTGCTGCTCCGCCATCGCTCACAGGAGAGCAGTCAAGCAAACGAAGGGGGTCAGCAACCATCGTCGAGTTTATGACTTGCTCAAGTGTGACTTCTGAACGAAACTGAGCGTTTGGGTTCTTTGCACCGTTTCGATGGTTCTTTACAGCAACTGCTGCAAGTTGTTCACGAGTTGTTCCATACTGATGCATGTGTGCATGGGCTATCATCGCATACAAGCCAGGAAAGGTAATGCCCTGGTATACCTCATATTCTTGGTCAGCAGCTGTTGCAAGAACCTCAGTTACATCTGCGCCATCAGTCATCTTCTCAACACCGCCGGCTAAGACAATATCACTTGCACCCGAGGCGACTTCGAGAAAAGCTTGGCGGAATGCTACTCCACCCGAAGCGCAAGCCGACTCAACGTGAGTTGCAGGAATTGGATTTACACCAAGATAATCCGCCAGAACGGCGCTAAGATGTTCCTGACCCACAAACAGTCCTGGGGACATTGCTCCGACGTACATTGAATCGATGTGGTCAACTCCCGCATCCTCGATTGCCTTCTGAGCGGCTTCCGTGAAAATATCCCTTATGGATTTGCCCCAGAGCTCGCCAAACTTTGTCATACCAGCCCCGATTACTACGACGTCTCTCATAGTTTGGCCTCCTCATTCATTAAGTCTGATTTTGTGGCGGAATTTTGCATACTCACCATAGTTCAGGTAGATTTTATTGTGGTCCAACATATCGCGTACCTTTGCTGCACGATCTTGAACTTTTGTGATCTCATCAGTCACTCGAAAGATGAAGCCATCGCTTCCAGCACCGGAACCGAACGAAACCATGAAAATCATTTCGCCTGGCTTGGCGACATCAAGGATAGCTGTCAGGCCGGTAGGTGAAGAGCCAGAGTAAGTGTTTCCCATCCATGGGACGATCCAGCCAACTTCGAGCTGCTCTTTCGTAAAGCCCAGACGTTTTCCCACCTCCTGCGGAAATTTTCCATTCGGCATATGGAACACAGCATAATGAAAATCTTCAGGAGACATTTTTGATTTTTCCAATAGAGCTTTCCCTGCTCCTACAATATGCCTGAAGTATGCAGGATCGCCTGTGTACCTTCCGCCATGGCGAGGATAATACTCTCCTTCCCGTCGCCAAAAGTCCGGCGTATCGGATGTATATGAGTGAGTAAACAAGAGCTCTGCGACTACTCGCTCGCTACCCATGATGAAGGCAGCCCCTCCAGCTGATGCTGAGTATTCGAGAGCGTCACCAGGTGCGCCCTGCGAAGTGTCAGCACCGATTCCCATTGCATATTTCATCTCACCCGCTTTGACGTGGCTGTACGCAACATACATCGCCTCAGTCCCGGCTTTGCACGCGAACTCATAGCTTGCGACGTGAACATGGGGACCGATGCCGAGTGCGTCAATCAGAATAGTCCCACTCGGCTTGACTGCGTATGGATGCGACTCAGACCCAATATACACTGCCCCTATTTCTTTAGGATCAATCTGCGCACGACGCAGGGCGTTCCGCGCCGCCGCCACGGATATCGTAATTGTATCTTCGTCCTGACCCGGTACAGTTTTTTCTAGCAACTGCAATCCTCTTCCGATTGCTTCAGGGTCCATGCCCCATTGGTTCGCTATGACCTCTGCCTTTATGCGATACCTCGGGAGGTA
>CAYHSB010000032.1:0-13051 GCA_964359185.1 uncultured Chitinophagales bacterium | reverse complement strand
CAGAGAAGGCCCAGGCACTCAAGGATGCTGGACTGCGCCGAGTTACTGTGAGTCTCCACTCCCTAGACGACGAAGTCTCCGCGAAGATGAATGGACAGGGCTTTAGCACGAAGCAAGTCCTCGAGGGCATTCACAAGGCCGCTGAGGTTGGGCTTACTCCAATTAAGATCAATGTCGTTGTTCAACGAGGCGTGAATGATCACACGATTGTGGAGCTGGCGAGATACTTCAAAGATGTGGGTTACATCGTACGCTTCATCGAGTACATGGATGTTGGCAACCTCAACGGCTGGAGGATGGAGCATGTCGTCCCCGCTGACGAAATCGTCAAGATGATTGATGCCGAGTTGCCTCTCGAGCCGATCGAGAGAAACTACAATAGCGAAGTTGCTCTACGCTACCGCTACAAAGACGGCGGTGGTGAGATCGGCATCATCGCCTCCGTCACGAAGCCCTTCTGCGGAGATTGCTCGAGGATCAGGCTCTCTGCCGAAGGGAAGATCTACACATGCTTATTCGCCACCATCGGCCATGACATAAGGGCTCCGCTGAGGTCCGGAGCAAGTGATGAGGAGATCGAGGAGTTGCTGACGAAGATCTGGACTCCAAGAACTGATCGGTACTCTGAATTGAGGACAGCCGAGACGCCGCTGGAGAGCAAGAGGAAGAAGGTGGAGATGTTTCAGGTGGGAGGATAGGATTCACAGCCCGTCCCACCGTGTGGGACGAGGCCTCGTCCGTCCCGCAGAGCGGGACGAGACGGGCGGATTAATCGGATTGACCTATGCGTGATGTTTCATCAAAATCGAATTCGCTTCGCACCGCAAGAGCCGTTGCACAGTTGAAGGTTGCTCCGGCCACAATCAAGGCTATCAAGTCTGGCAACTTGCCCAAGGCTGACCCACTCGGCGTTTCGCGAATTGCCGGCATCCAGGCGGCGAAGAACACGAGTCTACTTATTCCCTACTGTCACCAGGTGCCGCTCGATTTTGTCAGGGTTGACATCACACTCGAAAAGTCTTTCATCACAATCGACACGGAGGTCAAGGCAGTCTGGAAAACCGGTGTCGAGATGGAAGCGCTCGTTGCGGCGAGCTCTGCTGCGCTCACATTGTACGACATGTTGAAGCCTGTTGATGAATCGATGGAAATCGTTTCAGTCAGGCTTCTGGAAAAGAAAGGTGGGAAATCAGACATCAAAGAGAGTGGAGAAGGATTGAATGCAGCCGTGCTCGTAATGAGCGACTCAGTGGCCGCTGGGAAGAAGGAAGATGTATCTGGGAAAGTTCTAGTGGAAAAGCTCAGGGGCTTCAAGCTTCAAGTCTCAGGTTACAAGATCCTTCCGGACGATGCTCCTCAAGTTGAGACTGAGCTGAAGAGGATGGCCGACAAAGAGAAGATTGATCTCATCGTCACAACAGGCGGAACGGGGATCGGTCCACGGGATGTGACACCTGAAGCGACGAAGAAGGTTATAGACCGGGAACTCGAAGGTGTAGAAGAGATTCTGAGGGAGTTTGGTCAGGCTCGAACTCCATTCTCAATGCTCTCTCGAGGTGTGGTAGGAGTACGTGGAAATACACTCATCATTAACCTGCCAGGCTCTCGCAAGGGCGTAGAGGATGGTGTCGCGGCAATTTTTCCGGCAATCTTCCATGCTTTCAGCATGATGCGAGGGGAAGGACACGAAGACAGTCCCAAAGGCTGGGATCGGACATCTCAAAAAAAGAAAAAGAATAGCTGACAAAGCGTTCTTTTCAACGATGCGATGATGCAAAAGAAAGTTGTAAACCTTTCTCGCGATCCATTTTCTCATCCTTAGTATTCCTACCGACATCCTTCTTGTTTTTCAGCACAAATCTGCTACATTGAATGGGAATTGAAATCTTAATTGCCAGAACTTCTTCTGCTTCTCCTCATCTCTTGAACTCGCAGACCATTCGTGCGGTTGCCAACCATGCCTGAACTCCGAGCAGCTCTCATCGGCTGTGGCTCCATCGGGAGAGTTCACACCGAGTGCCTTGCGAAACTTGAGGGAATGAAGATGGTTGCATTTTGTGACAAGTTTTCGGAGGCTGCCGAAAAACTCTGCCGAGAATTCGGAGGCAAATACTCAACGGATGACTTCGATAGAGTGCTCCGAGACGACTCCATCGACGCCGTCTACATCTGTACCCATCATGATACGCACAGTGCGTTTGCCATCAAGGCGTGTGAGGCAGGCAAACACATTATGATCGAGAAGCCACTCGCTCTTAGCGTAGAAGAATGCTACCGTGTCGGAGAGGCGGTCGAGAAATCTGGCGTGAAGCTTATGACTGCATTCAAGATGCGATACTATCCGATGGTGAGGCGCGCAAAGGAATTCCTGCCGAAGCCCCTCGTGACAATTGCACAGATGATGGACGCACGCTGGCCAGACGATCTCTGGGCGCAGGACCCCGTCAAGGGAGGCGGAAATGTGTTATCTCAGGGATGTCACACGATGGATCTTGTCTATTACCTCAATGAGTCGGAGCCTCTCTGTATCTATGCTGAGGGAGGGACGATAACCCACAAAGAGACATCCGTCATCGATAACATCGTCGCAACGATTGCCTTTCACAATCAGAGCATCGCGAGCGTTACGCAAGGTGACAGTGGGCAGACCCCGTATGTGTCGAAATTCTCGTTCCAGATTCTCGATGGGCTGAAATCGGTTCATCTCCACGATCGACTGAAAAAAGGGACATTCTTCGATGGGGAGAAGACAACTACGCTGTCCGATGAAGAAGAGTATGGGTTTCTGGAAGAAAACAGAGATTTCATTCGGTCTTTAAGGGAGAATACCCCGCCGCCGATTGACCACCGAGACGGACTTCGTGCGACGCTTCTTGTCCTCAAGGCATTCGACGCAATCCGAACCAGACAGCCGCAAGAGATCAAGTTCTGATGTCTGAACTCATTACCAACCAGCAAACGAAGCTGGGTGCAACGCCCTACCCTTCTGTGCCTGAAGGCGAGTGGCACACGTATCGAGGCAACGAGCAGCTTACCGGACATTGCACACTGAGGGGGAACATTGTCAATCCGATGGTCGAGTGGAACTACCCTCTCGGTGGAATGATGCAGGAGATTTCTTTGGTCCGCGCTGGCCAAGGCTTTGACCTCGTGTATTGTTCTGGTGGTTGTGTGCTACGCTCCAGCCCGAGGGGCGAATTGCTGTGGAAGAGCGACGCCTTTGGTGTCCATGGCATAGCCACTATTGACGACCTCGATGGCGATGGGCGGGTGGAGATTGTGCTTTCTTCCGGGTTAGAACTCTTTGTCCTCTCATCCGATGACGGAAAGTTGCTCTGGCGTGCAACTGTTGGTTACCCTCTGTCAATGGGAGCGTTTGCTTTCACAATCCTCTGCCATCAACTCGACAAATCTCGTTCGTACAAGCAGCTCATTGTTTCTCTGTTTAGCTCAAAAGAAATCTTTGTATTTGATTTCTCAGAAGGTGCTGCGCGTGGCAAAATCCTCCACAAGCTCTGGATGGATGACGCTTTTCATCCAACGACAGCAATTGCTGATGTCGATGGGGACGGTGTTGAAGAAATTGTCTGCACGAAGCTCGGCGGCATTTACATTTTTGATCCTTTGTCTGGTGACATGAAATCGCAGTCCCGCTGGGAATCCGGCGGCGAGCGCCGAAGAAATTATGGCTTCTTCAGGCTCGTTGATGTGGATCGCGACGGCACATTCGAGGCGGTGGTGCTCGCAAACCGGGTGAGTAGGCACGTTGCAGTTCTGGACAACGACGGAAAAGGGAATTTCTCTCTTCTCTGGGATCGCTTTATCGAACACATTTATCCAAACGATACAACGGAGGTGCGTTACGTTGCCAACTCTGTCGCTGATGTTGACGGTGATGGCCTTCCCGAAATCGTCGTGAGCCTCTACAACACGAGAGGTGACAGTAGATGGTGGCTAGAAATCATCGATCCGATTACCGGTGCGGTCAAGGCAGAGATTCCGGACGGCTATCTCTGCGGTGTACAGGATGTTGATGAGGATGGGTCGTGCGAACTTCTTGCAAGTCTTGAAAAGGGCCGAATGCCGTTGGCAAGTGGGAGCATAGAAATTCTTCGCTGGAATGGGAAGGCGCTCGCCTCAATTTGGAAGGCGACGAATGCCCGTTTCGCAACGCGAGGTGTGCCACCGAATGGGCCGTCCTCAAACTTTCGTCCCGATTGCCTTGCTCATGATGAAGCGTGGTGCTCAGAGTTTGGAGGAATTTTGGGGATTCTGACTCTGAGCGAGAATGAAAATGAAACCGTGGTGTGCTGTGTTAGTTTGGCTGGCGGGGAAAAGCTACAAAAGATATTGATCCCTGATCACGCTGGACTTCGCGTCGCTCAAGTTGCCGACGTTGATGGCTGCGGGGGAAACGAACTCATTCTGAGCGGTCTAAGAGGTGAAGTTCTTGTCGTGAAGGCTGATGGAACGCGGCTCAGCAAGACTTTTGCTGGCGTCCGATTGCCAATGGAAAGCGCCTTCGCATCGGCTAAGCCAGCACAAAGCGCAGTTGTTTTCCACCATCGCCGAAAAGCGCTCCTAGCAGTTCCCGACAATCTCAACGAAGTCCACGTACTGGAGTATGATTCGAGCAGCAAACGGCCCAGACTGGTATTCAAGAGAACAGGGAAAGGACGATACGGTTACGATTCATCATTTCACTCTCCTTACGTCGTGGACTTTGATGGGGACGATGAGCCAGTGCTTGTCATCGCTGATACTGAAGCACCTTACTCTCGACTGCTTGCAGTGCTACCCACTGGCGAGAGAAAAGCTTCATGGGAATTTCCGGAATACACTGTGTCTCGAACGGGCAATCGACTCGGTCTTTATGACTGGACAGTCGTGAAGCGCGTCAATGGTGAGTCGATCCTTCTGGCTTCGTTCTATGCTTCGACGTCAATGAACTCTGAGGAATCAGTCTGTCTGAACACGAAGGATCATCGTGTCCGTTGGCGAAGAAGGCAGATTGGGGAGGGAGAAGAGGGCCGAGGTTTCGGACCATGGGGAATCACATCTGTTCGACAGAAGAGTGACGGGACTTCGGAACTCCTCTTTCTTGCAAAGGATACGGTTTGTCATTTCGATGCAGATACTGGAAACATGTTGCATGAACCGTGGCCCCTTCGGGATGCTACATTTCAGGTGATGGAGAGCCGGAAGGAGCAAAATGTCTCGACATGGGGATCCGAGGATGATCCGTTTACCGCCTACGGCTCTATTATTATTGCTGATGTTGACGCAGATGGTGAGGATGAGTTCGTCATTGGTGGATGCATGGGTGGGATGGGCGTTTTCCGCTCGAATCATGATATCTTGTGGTGGAAACGGTGTGTCTACAATGATCTTGTTCTCCGCCTTCCCGGTGTTGCAGATGTTGACAACGACGGGATCAAGGAAATCGGAGTCGGCCATGCGGATGGGAAGTTTGTCTGTTATGATGGCTTGGACGGTTCGACGAAGTGGACTCTCAACGTTGGTGCTGTCACGACGGACATTCAATCGTGCGATATCGATGGAGACGGAAATGTTGAGTTTATCACGGGAACCTCCGATGGGCGCCTGCTTGCGATCGTAGATGGTCGCATAAAGTGGGAGTACTACTTCGGATACTCTGTCGGGAATCCCATCATCGCAGATTTTGACAGCGATGGTTTTCCGGAAGTAATCGTGGCCGTCGGTGATGGATATCTCTACAGCATCGTGAATGCTTCATGAGCCTCGTGAGAAAAGTCCTCATCTCCTGGGCAGTGGTCGCCTTGTAAAGTGAGCCATAGAAGAAAGTGAGAGTGAGCTTATGAGAATCGTTCGGATAGCGACGACATCATTCTTGATCGAGGATACTCCACACACCGTGGCCATGAATATTGAGCGTGGCCTTGCGTACATCGACGAGGCCAAGAAGAAAGGAGCGGATATCGTTTGCTTGCCTGAAACCTTCCCTACTTTGAATCTGCCCGAAGATCATCCACTCGAAGCAGAGAACTATCCTGGAGAATGGACAAAGACCATCGGGAACAAGGCCGGCGGACGAAAGATCAATGTCATTGCACCGTACTATGTCCGTGTCGGGAAACGTGTATACAATCAGACAACGGTCTTCAACCGCAAGGGGAAGATCGTCGGGTATTACAGGAAAATCCAACCGACGGCAGCTGAAAGCAAGTTCATCGCGTATGATTCGAAGTTTCCTGTCTTCAAAATGGATTTTGGGAAGATTGCTGTTATGATTTGCATGGATATTTACTTTCCGGAAATTCCACGTATCTACGGCTTCAAAGGTGCGGAGATTCTTTTCTGGCCAACGGTTTCTCACGGACCCACGCAAGCTGCACTTGAGACCCAGCTGAAAGCGAGAGCTCTCGACAATTCGCTGATCCTCGTTGAGTCCAATCTTGCAGGACACCCACCCTACGCACCTTACAGCGGTCGATGGTGTCCAGGTACAGCGAGAATCATCGATCACAACGGCGACGTGATTGCACAAACCGGTCGGCGACACGGCATCGCAGTTGCGGATGTTGACCTCGACGAAATCCGGCTGACTTCGCAATGCGTCCTCATCCGTGAGCCCGACCACATGCGTGAGGACTTGGCATCCATCACGAGAATGGATCTCTACGGAAGAGAATACTTGAAGATTGCAAAGAGGCAGAAGAGGTATTACTGAGGAGGTGAGATGTGGGACGTGAGATGTGAGATATGAGAGACGAGGGACGGAGACAGGAAGCAATTCTGGGTTTTGACATTGGCGGAACGAAGACCTCGGTAGTCGTTGGTACGTACGACGGTAAGATTCTCCATCGGATTTCTTTTCCAACAACGACTCACAAAGGATTTGAGCTATCCTTTAGCACCATCTGCACGAATGCCAGCAAGGCGCTTCGATGGGCTAAGAGGAGGAGGCTTCCCGTTGGTGTGATCAGCGTGTCGGTTGGTGGGCCGCTTGATATTGAGAAAGGGATCATCTACTCACCACCAAATCTTCCGGGGTGGGACGGGATCCAGCTGAAAGAACTTCTTGAGGGAAGATTTTCGCTGCCGGTGTTCATCGAGCATGACGGCAATGCCGGAGCGCTTGCAGAGTTTTTCTTTGGAGCCGGTAGAGGTCACAAGAATATTGTCTTCTTGACCCTCGGGACCGGTCTAGGAGCTGGCATTATCCTCGATGGGAAGATCTACCACGGTACGAACGACAATGCCGGCGAGGTCGGTCACATCCGAATAGCACGCGTCGGTCCCGAAGCATATGGAAAGAAAGGATCATGGGAAGGCTACTGTAGTGGTGGCGGGATGTCAAAACTCGCCCACCAAATGAATCCGCGACGCTGGAATGTCAACGTGACGGCCTATGACATCTCCAGAGCGGCGAGGCGCGGCAATCGGGATGCACTGAAGGTGATCCAGAAATCTGCGAAATTCCTAGGCCAGGGGCTTGCTATTCTCATGGACATACTGAACCCTGAGCTCATTATCCTCGGGAGTCTCGGGTTTCGACTCGGTGACTTACTTATCGAACCGGCGCTCAAGGAGATGGAGCGAGAAGCGACGCCCCGGGCTTTTGCCGCATGCGAGGTCGTGCCTGCAGCCCTTGGTGAATCCATTGGCGATCTTGCCTCACTCGCGGCGGCCATTTATCACAAACGGTCCAGTCATGGACTTCTCTCACCTCGTGGTTGAGGATTGGTCGGACAGAGCCGCAGAAGTCCTCTCGCGTGCAAGTCTGTGTGAGAGACGAGGGCATCGCCTCTCGCATCTGAGGCTCTCACTCCGGTTCGAAGAAGAAGGGCGAACAGAGAAGGTCTGGCGGATCTCGTTGAGGAACGAATCAGCCGATCGACGCGAGATTAGCGTTGCATTCCTTGTTCCAGCACTTCAGCAGGGTTGGAGACTTTTCTTTCCGAGTGGCCAAGCACATCCCTCTTGGGAGAGGGGGGCGCTTCGATACGGCTATCGCGACACTGGTGCTCCTCTCTCAATGCCAATGGTCACGGTGTACCACCCCGGGGAAGATCGAGGTTTTACCTATTTCAGCGATTTCAAGATTCCTATTCAGCGCATGAGTGTTATTGGCGATCATGGACGCGAGCCTAATATACTCAGGATCGCACGCACGCATCTGCGGCTTGAGGGGGATGATGTCATCGAAACTTCGTTGCACGTGGCGGAACACGATGGCGATTGGCGGCCGGGACTAGGCCTGATTCGGGACAAATACCACGACTTCTTCTTTACGAAGAATTCAGAAGTTGAGAATCTGTTTGGCGCCTTTGTGTTCAGCACGAGTGTTCCGCCCGAAGAATATGTGAGGCGTTGGAAAGTAGAAGGGGTGACAGCAGTCGAGGTACACTACACCTATCCGTTCCTCTGTAAGTTTGTCCCGACAGAGGAACCCTTCGTTCGAGCGATGGACGACGTCTGGTCCTACGCAAAGCTCGATCCTCGTCCAGATGTTCCGGCACCAGATGCAACATATGACGAGATCAAAGCGTATCTCGATCGCACTGCACGCCGCGACGGGAGAGCAGAGTCAATTCGATCCTATATCCGAATACTACACAAGCACGGCTTGAAGGGCTTCATTTATTTTCAGCCTTCGGAGCCGTGGGAACGGTTCGCCAGGAGACATTTTCCGGAATACCTCATCCGAGATGCGCGCGACGAGGAAGAGCCTGTCTGGTACGAGAACATCGTTGCAAATCCTTTCCCTGAAGGAAAGTTTGGTCAGTATATCATTCGTCAGTTCCAGCAACTTCTCGACCTCTACCCTGAGATTGACGGTATCTTCATGGACGAGGCATGCTACGATCAGCTCGATTTCAGCCAGGATGACGGTTTTTCTATCGAGGGCGGCCGGCCAGCATATCGAATGGGATACGCGATTTGCAAGGTGATGCAGGAACTCTGCAAGCTCGCTCGAGAGCGAGGGAAGGTGATCTGGTGGAACGGGCCCTACCAGGTCGAAATTGCGCGTGAAGCGGACGGGATGATGGCGGAAGGGGGCGGCATGCAAGGCGAAAGCATTCAGTACCTTACGATCGGAAACAAGCCTACATGCTGTCTTGTGTACAACGAGCGGCAGCTCAAGCGAAACCTTGTGCTGGGGCTATTACCCACTGCACCAAGCTTTGCTGTGACGGGAAACTACCGGCTTGTCGCCGAGATGCCAAAGGAAGTGGAGGTCAGTCCAGACGATGTCGAGCTCCATAGGAGGTACTTTCCTCTCTTCGAACATTTTAGGGGAAGGACATGGGTTCTTACATCTCACCCCATTTCGCTTCCCTCATGCATCGATGGAAATATCTTTCAGATTCCCACAGGAGATTATGTCGTCACATTGGTTTCGATGGAGCAGAGTACGACCAGCAGAGCCTACCTCTGGGATTTGCCGGTCGCGATTCGTGTTCCCCGCGCTTCAGATATCCACGATGTCTATCTTAGGCTAGCTGAGGAGGTGAACTACTTCAAGCTTCCTTTCGAGCGAAGTGAGGGGAGCATTAAGGTGTTGCTTCCAAGATTTCGTTCGGCCGGTATTCTGTTGATCGATAAAAGTGCGCGTAGCAAGTTGATCAGCCCAAAGGATTTTCCTCAAACAGCGAGCGACAGGGTTATCGACCTTTTCTGGGAGGGTCGACCAGGAGTTGTGGTTGGTGAAAGCGGTTGGGTGAAAGTTCACTGCGTCAACAACTCAGATCACAGGCTAGAGCTCAAACTTAGTGCAGAGGGTGGAGGACTCTCTATCGTAGAGTGCCCCTCAAGGGCGTTCGTTGAACCGCACCAACGTCAGGAGATGTCGGTCAGGGTGAAAGGAGACGCCCCAGGACATTCATCGGCATTGCTTTGTGCTGCAAGCAGATATGGTGATTCTCGCCTGGAAATCCCCGTTGAGATCTGGGCAGCTTCCTTTGCGGTAGGCGGGCTCGTGCCGTTGCTCTCCGCAGCGCTGCGTTTCGATATGTTCACACCGGACGGTGCGCCCGACATGCGCTTCATCGATGGAAATGGCCGGCCAAAAGTTGTGAAAGACAGACCAGTCTGTCTCAACGGATACCTGATCGGATCGCTTCCGAGTCGCAACAACCCGTTCTGGCGCTTGGTCTTTACAGTGCAGGTTCCCGAACCGTTGCTCGTACATATCGCGCGGGAAAATTTTGTGACGATCCGTGCGTCTTCTCCAGAAGATGCCTTCAAAGTGAGGAACATTTCTCTGGAACTCGAGCTTGTCAATGGGGTCAGAATATCTTCGACTGAAGATACGAATGTGTATTCCTCCCGTCAGTGTGACTTCTCTGAAGGAATCATCGGGAACCCCATCACCGTGAAGCTGGATTTCGTTCAGCTTGACCGACAGGCGCGTCGGTATGATGATTGGAACAGGGAATCGTAAGACGAAAAGGTAATGAAGACGATCGGCAAGTGTTTCCTGCTTTTTTCCTTCCCAACTCTAGTTCAGTTGGGCTGTGGCAAGAAGATTGCGCCCGAAAAGGTCACTCTCGTCGTTACCTCATGGTTTACTGACAAGCTCGCGCTCTATCGAAAAGAGGTTTTCGATCCGTTTGAACGTGAGCATCCAAACATTGAAGTAAACTTGCAGTTCTCCATTTACGGTGATTATTTTCCAAAGCTCCTCGTGTCCACAGCTTCTGGCTCCCACTTCGGCGATGTTGTCCAGGTGGACGACGCATACGCTGCTGAGCTATTCGAGCGGGACTACGCGATCGACCTTTCTGCTTTCGTGAAGCGAGACCTCAAGCTCGAAGATTTCAACATTCAGGATCTACGTCTCTGGCGTCGTCCGAATTCTCAGGGAGACGAATTGCTGGGATTTCCACCATGGGCTGGAGTGACTGTCCTGTTTTACAACAAAGACATTTTTGATGCAGAGCACTCCGTCTATCCAGATTCGACCTGGACGTATGACGATTTCTTGAGGGTTGCACGGAAGCTTACAAAGGACTTCGACCACGATGGGGTTGTCGATCAGTGGGGATTCGATCTGCGGATCAATAACTTCTTACAGTCCATCGTCTATTCTTTCGGCGGGTCATTTCTCAACCCGAAAACTCGGCAAGCAGAGATTGACATGCCGACCTCGATCGCGGCGATTCGATTCATCGGTGACCTGTCGAACAAGTACAAGGTTGCGCCTCGCACCTTACCCTATCAGGGTGTGCCTCCGTTCGTTGCAGGCAAAGCCGCAATGCTGATCGAGGGTGATTTTCACGTTGTGTACTTCAAGGACGTTTCATTTCGCTGGGGAATCGCACCAGTGCCAAAAGGTCCAGCAGGAAAATTCTCCCGGCGCTATGGCTCTGCATTCTGTATCCCGAAGACATCAAAGCATCCGAAAGAGGCGTGGGAGCTCATTAAGTGGATCGTGACCTATCCTCCGCGAACGAAGACGGCGGAAATCTTCAACGGTATGATTCCCACCTACCGGCCTCTTGCTCATTCAGATGAATGGACGAAGTCTTATGGTCCCGATGAAGCTCGGGTTCTGCTTGAGACGTACGAAAAGTATTCCTTCTCACCAGTCTCTCGTGGATGGATGGAGTGGTGTGATCTCGGAATAGTGCCATATATTGAAGATGTCATCGCAGGCCGGCGGAGCGCAGAAGAGGCAGCACGAGCGTCGGCGGCCAGGGTGAATGAAATGGTGGGGAAAAAGTAGAAGGGTTCAGTTTGGAAGTTATACGAGTGAATGTACCTTGAGCCCATTCTCTTGAATCTTTCCTCATGATCCCTAAATCCAGTATCGAAAGTTTCCAATCCCAAATCTAGCCTTGAACTCACCATGTTGCGTATTGGTCTCGTTGATCTTGATACTTCTCATCCAAAAGCCTTTACCTCAATCTTAAACCAGATCGAAGGCGTGAGAGTGACAGCCCTTTGGGATGGTCATGATGTGTATCCACCGGGATATGATGAACAGTTTGCGCGGGAAAACGGAATCGAGCATGTGTGCAAGTCCATATCAGAGTTAGCAAGCAAGGTCGATGCGGCGATGATTCACGGCGTCGATTGGGACAAGCACATCGAGAAAGCTCTGCCATTCCTCGAAGCAGGCAAGCCCGTGCTCATCGATAAGCCAATCGTTGGAAAGATGAATGATATCAGACGGTTGCTGGAACTTCAGGCAAATTACAAGACCCCAGTTTTCGGGGGATCCTCGCTGAGGTTCGCTGATGAGATTACAGCACTGAAGGCAGAAGCCTCCAAGTTTGGTGAAGTCACTACGGCATTTGCTTCGGGACCCGGTGACTTCTTCAGCTATGGCATCCACACGACTGAAATGGCCCAGGGCTTTCTTGGTGCTGGTGTCAAGAGCGTGAAGTATCTTGGCGAGAACAAGGTGGCTTTGTTCAAACTTACCTATCACAACGGGCTCATCTTGATACTCCAGCTTCATGCACCGCATCATGAGTGGTCTTTCTCGATCTACACCGCGACTGGTATGCACTCAACGACTGTTGATTCTTCAAAGCTCTATCCGCCGTTTCTCGATCGCTTTCTGAAAGTCGTGAGAGGTGAGATGGAGTTTTCACTCAGCGATGCCCTTGAGGCAGTGGCTGTACACATCGCTGCATGGAAGTCCAAGCAGTCTGGCGCGGAAGTCTATCTCGATGAGCTTTCTGCTGATGACGGGTTTGACGGTGCAGCATCTGCCGCAAGTTATGCCCTGGCAAAAAAGAAATAAGTTATTGTAAGTGCCAACTCTGAGGCCTCATATGACTTCACGAGAAAGAGTCTTAACGACTTTACAACACAAGGAGCCTGACAAGGTTCCAGTTGATTTTGGAGGGATGCGTTCTACAGGCCTTATGGCAATTGCCTATAACCGGTTGAAGAAATATTTGGGGATGAAAGGTGGGGAGACGCGAGTCTACGACCCGACGCAGCAACTTGCTGAACCCGAGAAGGAAATCCTTGACATGTTCGAGGTTGACGTGGTTGACCTGAACAACTCCTTTGGAATGAGAGGTGAGAAGTGGAAAGACTGGACATTGCC
>CAYHSB010000031.1:2188-13148 GCA_964359185.1 uncultured Chitinophagales bacterium | reverse complement strand
CCGGAACGGAGATGGAAAAAGGAAAGGTAAAGAAATACTACTTTGAAGATCCATACGAAGTTGTTAGGGACATAACTCTGCCCGCGAGAGGAAAGGCAACTGTGGACTTCGAGCTTATCGCTAGGTGAGTGTATTATAAATTATTCTTATGATAGAATATAATAGTATTAAAAGAGGTATGTGGAAAGGTTTGCATTTGCCACGAATATGGCAGGAATGAACTAAAACCAAATAAAAGAATGTTCTCGGGTGTTGATGAGGTGCGGATACTAAAGGGTAATATCAACATGAACATGAAAGATAGGGCGGGGTATGAAACTCGGAAGGAAATGTTGACAGGGTATCCACTCTTTTCCACAGTGATATGAACACAAGTTGTGAACAGAAACAAGAATGCCCCAGCGGGGAACTCCGGCATTCTTGTTAGTTAACTCTTATCGCCCTACTTGCCTGTAATTTCTATCTTCTTCTTAATCTGCCGAACCATCTCGCCGAATTTTTCGTCGTTTCTCATCTGGTCTTCCACTGTTTGATAAGAATGAATTACGGTGCTATGATCGCGACCGCCGAAATGAAGACCGATAGTCTTCAGTGAGGAGTTTGTCAGTTCTTTTGCAAGATACATCGCAATCTGCCGGGCATTTACCACTTCTTGTTTTCTCGTTTTTGCGCGGATGAGATCCTCCGGGATGTCAAAAAAGTCACACACTGTTCTTTGAATCCCCTCGATGGTAATGTGGAATTTTACTGTTCCGACGACTGCCTTGAGAACATCTTGCGCTAATTCAAGGTTAATCTCCTTGTTCTCGAGAGATGTTTTTGCAAGTAGACCAATGAGACAACCCTCAAGCTCACGGATATTTGAGGTAACATTTGCCGCGATGAATTCAATCACATCCTGAGGGATTTCAATCCTATCGTCCTCGCTTTTTTTCTGGAGGATAGCAATACGGGTCTCAAGATCTGGAGGTTGAATGTCGGCAGTGAGACCCCATTGGAACCGTGAGATGAGTCGCTCATCTAGGCCCTTGATCTCCTTGGGAGGCTTGTCACTTGATAGGACAATTTGTCGGCCAAGCTGATGGAGCGTATTGAAGACATGGAAAAAGCTATCTTGAGTTTTCTCCTTTCCAGCAAAGAACTGGATGTCATCGACGATCAGGACATCCATGCTGCGATAGAAACTAGAAAACTCGCTAATAGTGTCACGCTGAATTGCCTCAACAAACTCAACAGTGAACTTTTCGCTTGAGACGTAGATAACACGCTTTGCCTTGTGCTGTCGCAGTACGTGGTTACCAATGGCCTGGATCAGATGCGTTTTTCCAAGGCCAACACCACCGTATATAACAAGGGGATTAAAGGAGGTACCGCCGGGGTTGTTCGCAACAGCTAGGGCTGCTGCGCGCGCAAGTTGATTACTATCGCCCTTAATGAAATTCTCAAAGGTATATCTGGGATGCAGAAAACGATTCAATGAAGAAAGAGTGCTACCAGTAACGGCGTATGCTTGAGGATGGCTGATGAAAGCTTCTCTCGGTGAAGAAGCGGAAGAGTAGTTGGCGCTCAATCGGTCAGCGGGCCGAGGTTGGAATATGTGATTTGGCAACAGAACCGGGTTGGGTGGAGCCACAGGAGCCTGCGGCTCAGTCGAGGAAACTGTTGGAATTTCATCATCTGGTGAAAGAATGCAGTGGGAGATTTTAGTCTCCCTGCCAGTGACATCGGCAAGTGTCTTAGTTATCAGAGGATAGTAGCGATCCTCAAGCCACTCATAAAAGAATTGGCTTGGAACGCGAATTTTCAGTTCACCATCAGTAAACTCAACAGGTACGATGGGCTCAAACCATGTTTTGAAGCTCTGTTTCGTCACGCTTGAACTGATACGGGACAGACATTCGCCCCAGATCTTCGTCAACTCGGTTGCTCTATTGTTTTCTATTGACATGTGTCATCAAAAAAGAAATCCACTTTGAAGTGAATGCTCTACTTAGAGATATAGACTTTTTGCTAAGTTATCAACAACATCTTCACAGATTTGTTAACGCAACCCACGAATCGAAAATCAGATGCTTAGAGATATTCAACAATTATTAACATAAAAAAACCACAGATAACTCATTGAAACCAAACGGATAACAGACGCAGTCGACGGGCTTTTCCACATATGCTTCCACCAGACGAGACTGCTTGTGTTATAAGGGATTATGAAGGTAAGGGAGGGCGAGAAATTATCAACATGTTATACACACCATAGATGTCGAAGGCTGCTCGTCGATTATACAAACTTTTTGCGCTCGATGCAAGGGAATTTTGGTGGACTGGAGGACATGAAGTTGTATTTGACTAGACATTTTGCTATTTTGATTTTGGATATTGAGGAGGATTGTTCACAATGTGTGAGCAATCCTCTTTTTTGAGTCAAGAGAGTTTCATTCCATCATCTTTCCAGATAGTCGTCAATCATGAAACGAACTTTCCAGCCGAGTTGGAGGAAAAGGAAAAGCACACACGGTTTCCGAGCGAGAATGAAATCGAAGACTGGCCGGAAGATACTAAGTCGAAGGCGTGCAAAAGGACGGCACGTTCTGACCGTGAGTGATCAGTAGCGACCTAAGTGCGCAGTGTGGTTCTCCAATGGATAGTTTGCCGAGGGAAGAAACTGTAGGGGCGTTCCGACAGACATTACGGAAGTCCGAGATCCTCAGCGGGCGAGGAACATTCAACGTAATCCTGGGAAAGGGCAGACGCATTCAGGGGGATCACGTATGTGTATATGTCTTGCCGGTAGATGCAGAGTTTAACAGAGGCATCCCCGTTCGGGTTGGATTTGCTGTAAGCAGGAAGGTGAAGTCTGCCGCAGAGCGCAATCGAGTTCGTCGATTGATGAGGGAAGGTTATCGGAGAAACAAAGGAGGACTCATACACTTTGCTCGTGAAAAGAACAGATATTTTTCTCTCGTCCTCCTCTATCGAGAGAATGAAAGCACGGATATCAGGAGATTAGAGCTTAGAGACATGGAAGAGGCGATTCGAAAGACATTGGAGAGAGTGCTCTCGTCACAATGAAATCCATCGTAGTTCTCGCGATACGATTGTACCGGCTTTTCATCTCTCCACTTTTGCCGGCAAATACCTGCAGGTTTTACCCCACTTGCTCGGAGTACTCACTTGAAGCGTTTAGAAAACACCGCTTCATGAAAGGTCTTCTGCTTTCAGTAAAGCGGTTGAGTAGATGTCACCCCTTCAATCCCGGCGGGTATGACCCAGTTCAGTAGAAAAATGGTAGCCGTTGCTCCACAGTTAGGAAATCTTCCCGTCTCCAATGGATAAACAGACCACAATAGGATTCATCCTCATTGCATTGGTTTTGCTCGTTTGGATGTGGATGAGCGCCCCTCAGGCTCCGAAGCCATCTCGGCCCCAGCGTGATACGAGTACAGCACAGCTTGAGAGGACTCAAGATTCGTTGAAAGACCTTTCAAGGAAAGCAAGACAGGTCGAAACCGCACCTGACTCGCTCGGATCATACTTCAGCCACCTGGCAAAAGGGACAGAAAAGATTTTTGTTATAGAGACCGATCTTTACAGAGCAGAGATATCAACTAAGGGTGGCCTCGTAAGGCAATGGGAGCTAAGAAAGTTTAACACTTGGGATAACCATCCAGTACAACTGGTCGATCTAGACAAAGGTGGAGATTTTAGCATCTTGTTTACCTCGGCGGATGGAAAACTCATAGACACGAGGGCGCTGTACTTTGATGCGAAGGAAGAGAATTGGCAAAAGGTGATACTGACAGGGAAAGACAGCTACACTCTCGAGCTGGTGTTAAACATCAACCATGCAAGCCGCATCGTGGAGAGCCTCCGATTCGAGAACGATCGCTACTCGTTCGATGTGGTTGTGCGATTTGAAAACATGCAGGCGATCGTATCAAACTTTGAATATCAAATCATTTGGGAGAATGGACTCCGTCTCAGCGAGGAAAGAAGTGATGACGAGGCAACTTTTGCCGCCGCATATTCACACATAGGTGGTGAACTGGTCGAGATCGATGCATCAACGATAGATGGCGAGCAACGGATGAATCCCTCGGGTTCTACAGATTGGGTCGCGACGAGGACAAAGTATTTTGCGGTTGCAATCATTTCGAGTGATCACAAGGCAAGTGGTGCTTACCTTTCAGGCATTCGCCATGCTCTTCCGAATCACGGTGTGAAGGAAGCCTACTCTATCGCTCTGAAGGAACCATTCAAGGGATCGAGCAATGAGACCGCAACATGCACAGTCTTCCTTGGACCGCTTGATTTCTATCTTGTGAAGAGTTACGGAGCTGATCTGGAACGTCTCATGAGTTTTGGGTTGGAGTGGATTATCCGTCCGATATCGATTTATTTCATGCTGCCGCTTTTCAAATTCCTTCACTCATTCATACCCAACTATGGTCTTGTCATCATCGTCTTCACGATCATCATTCGACTGCTTTTGTATCCACTGACACACAGCAGCATGAAATCGATGAAGAAGATGCAGGGACTTCAGCCGATGATGATGGAGCTGAAAGAGAAATACAAAGACGATCCACAGCGCATGAATAGGGAAGTGATGAAGTTGTATAAAGAGTATGGCGTGAATCCGGCGAGCGGATGTCTTCTGCTCCTGCCGCAAATGCCGATTCTCTACGCGCTTTGGGCAGTCTTTCGTGGAGCCATTGAACTCAGGCAGGCATCTTTTGTCTTGTGGATCAAAGATCTTTCCATTCCTGATACCATTGTCCATCTTCCATTCACTCTCCCTCTCCTCGACATTTCTCAGGTGAGTGGCCTAGCGGTGTTCATGGGAGTCACCATGTTCATTCAGCAGAAGATGACGGTAAAAGATCCACGCCAGAAAATGATGGTGTGGCTCCTCCCGATAATGATGACTTGGTTGTTCAATTCGCTGCCTTCCGGACTCAATCTTTACTATTCTGTTTTCAATCTCCTTGCCATTGGCCAGCAACTGTGGGCAACGAAAAACACGGGTGATCAAGTGACCTTACGCAAAGTCGATGAAGGGAAGAAAAAGAAATCTAGAGGTGTATTTAATAGACTTGGCCTACCGAAATTGAAGAGATAGATCTCCTAGAAAACAACCCGCATAGATAAAGGGCCCGGAAGCGAGTTTCTCCGGGCCTTTTCTTTTTCGAAGCGCAGAGAGAGTTCGGATTCAAAGGCGTTCTTCCTGCGGATTGGTTGACAGCTGTTTCCCTTGTTTGAAGTCTTCAGCACTCAAATCATTCAATAACCTGAACGGGCCGAGTTCACACTACCAAACATCAGCGAATCTTCTCGGCACACAAACGAAACAGTCGGGTTCCAACTATGGAAACAGAGCAAGGAGCCGATGAGGGTTTCGGCGGATTCCATTGAAACTTCGAGGGGCTCTGTGAGCTTGATGATCTTGGCCTTTTAGAGTTGTATTGATTCTCAGTGCAAAACTTTTTAATATAGTTGGTTCTCGTAATCGAGCGTGTCAGATCGAGAGAGGGCTCATGAAAAATGAAGACGACACTATTGCAGCGATCGCCACTCCAATCGGAGAAGGCGGTATCTCGGTTATACGCATTAGTGGCAAAACGGCTTTTGAAACAGCCGACAGGGTATTTCGAGGGAAGACGGTACTCAAAGCTGCTCAAACGCATACCGCTCATTTTGGCTGCATTGTGGGTTCCGGCGAAAAACGCATAGACGAAGTGGTTGCAACGGTTTACAAGACCCCACACTCCTACACTGCGGAAGACTGTATTGAGATCAGCTGTCACGGTGGCGTTCTCGTAACTCGCAAGGTTCTGGAAGCAGTACTTCAGGCGGGTGCTAGGCTCGCCGAGCCAGGCGAATTCACGAAGCGGGCTTTCCTCAATGGGCGGCTTGATCTATCGCAAGCTGAGGCGGTCGCAGATCTCATCCACTCTCGATCGGAACTCTCTCACAAGAGTTCCATTCAGCAACTCTCAGGTGGACTTTCTAGGAAAATCAACACAATAAGAGATGAGCTTATTGAGACCAGTAGTTTGCTTGAGCTCGAACTTGATTTTGCTGAAGAGGGTATTGAGCTAAGCAACAAGCAGGAGATTTCAGGTAGGATCGCTGATGTATTGACAGATCTAAGAGGACTCATAGAATCATTCAGTTGTGGCAAGTTCTATCGTGAAGGGGTTAAAGTTGTGATATCAGGGAGTCCGAATGTTGGAAAATCCAGTCTGCTGAATGCTCTCTTGAACGAGAATCGTGCCATCGTGACAGAGATTCCCGGAACTACCCGGGACACTATAGAGGAAAACATTATCATAGACGGCGTTCTTTTCCGGCTTGTCGATACGGCTGGGTTACACAATGCAGGTGACATAGTTGAAAAGGAGGGGGTTCGACGCACCGAGGGCCAGCTCGCCTCCTCGGACTTCGTCTTGTTAGTTTTTGACTTATCGCAACCCATTGATAATTCTGACTTTGAACTCATCAGGTCGATCAGGAATCGCATTACGAATTTCGACGAAAGATGCATGTTCGTGTTCAACAAGCTGGATCTTGTGAGCAATAGCCAGGCAAATCACCTCCAATTCCCAAACCTTGGCGTAGACTTCGATGGGAGAGCTGTAGGAGTCTCAGCATTAACACACGTGGGGCTTGATAAGCTTAAGAAGATGCTCGTTGGTCAAGTGATCTACAGCAAACTCACTGCGCCGGATCTGGGAGTGACTGTCACAAATGTTAGACACAAAGAGGCACTCGAAAAAGCTAGTGAGCATCTCGAACTCTCTATGAAGTCTCTTGGTCAGTGTAGGAGTCCTGAGTTCGTTTCTATTGATCTCAGGGTCGCCCTTGATTATCTTGGCGAGATCATAGGTGTGGTTACCACAGACGACATACTGAACAACATTTTTGCGAAGTTCTGCATTGGCAAGTAGATTTCGCTGTACTATGGCTAGTTTCACGTGAAACCATGACAAAAAAGAGACCATGTAGAATGAAAGCTTATGACTGCATCGTGGTTGGCGGTGGGCACGCCGGAATCGAGGCAGCTTTGGCTGCCTCACGGAT
Source organism: uncultured Chitinophagales bacterium (assembly GCA_964359185.1). GTDB lineage: Bacteria > Bacteroidota > Ignavibacteria > UBA10030 > JAHEZR01 > CAYHSB01. The sequence continues at coordinate 6,068 of CAYHSB010000031.1, read as the reverse complement.
GGGGTGTTCAACACTGCTGATGACGATGGACCTGCGGTCGATTGGAAGGATGTCATGCAATCCCGCCATAGGAGGAACCGCGAAAGGTCATCTGGTGCGCGAGATCGACGCACTGGGGGGAGAAATGGGTAAGATTGCGGACGCCACGGGCATCCACTTCAGGATGTTGAACATTTCAAAAGGGCCAGCAGTTTGGTCTCCGCGGTGTCAAAATGATCGAGAGTTATACTCAGAAGAAGCTCTGCGCCGACTGCAGGGCCAGGAGAACCTTGAACTGACAGAGAACACGATCGCCAGCATTCTGACGGTTCCGAACAAAGGGCCCAACAGAGTCAAGCTCTACGGGGCTCAGACGGTGAATGGTGTGTCTCTTGTGTGTCAGGTGCTGGTCTTGTGTACTGGAACATTTCTGCGTGGGCTACTGCACACGGGATTAAGAAGTCAGGTGGGGGGGCGGATTGGTGAACCAGCAGCGGACGGGCTCACCCAATTCTTGGAAAAGCTTGGCTTTCTCAGCGGCAGGCTGAAGACAGGTACTCCTCCAAGAGTGGACATCAATACCATCGATTTTGGAGAAGCGGCTGAACAGCTAAGTGATAATCCCGCAAGACCCTTTTCGCACGAAACAGAAGAGATTACACAGCCAGTTATCCCGATGTATCTCACTTATACAAATGAGACAACCCATGCCATATTGCGAAAAGGATTCGACAGGTCTCCAATGTTTACTGGTCTGATAAAGGGAAAGGGCCCCAGATACTGCCCGTCGATCGAAGACAAGATCGTACGTTTCGCTGATCGGGACAGGCATCATATTTTCCTCGAGCCTGAGGGGTACAACACGCACGTTGTCTATGTAAACGGGTTCTCAACTAGCCTGCCAGAAGACATTCAATCTGAAGGCCTTAGGACAATTCCCGGCCTTGAAAACGCCAAAATACTTCGCCCCGGCTATGCAGTAGAATATGACTTTTTTCCCCCCCACCAGCTTAAATTGACTCTGGAGACAAAGCTGGTAGAAGGGCTTTTCTTTGCTGGCCAAATCAACGGAACCTCAGGTTATGAAGAAGCCGCTGCTCAAGGCATCATTGCTGGAATTAACGCGGCCCTCAGAGTAAGGAACGAAGGACCCTTTATTCTCAAGAGGTCAGAAGCGTACATAGGGGTTCTGATTGACGATCTGGTTAACAAGAGCACAGACGAGCCATATCGTATGTTCACATCGAGAGCTGAGCATCGCCTGGTGCTTAGGCAAGATAATGCTGATCTTAGGCTAATGAGATTAGGTCGACGGCTTGGCCTTGTCCCCCAAACCACTTTTGACAAATTGCAGGTCAAAGAGAAGCTGATTGAGGAGGGACTGTCCTTCATCTGCGAAAGAACTCTTTTGCCGAGTGAGGCCAATTCATACCTGGAGGTAATTGGAGAGTCGCCTCTTGGTGAGCCTGAGAAACTCCGCCAGGTTTTGAAACGTCCAAACGTATTCCTTTCAAGACTGTCTGAGATAGAAAGTGTTCGCACAGAACCTTTCTTTTCGAAGCTGGCAAGTGCCAGTCCACCGTCAATACGCAGAGAAGTCATCGAGCAGCTCGAAATTGAGACCAAGTACGATGGTTACCTTCAGAGAGATAGAGAACAAATAGATCGTCGCCAAAGGTTTGAGTCCTCCGAAATCCCTGAGGAATTCGACTACAAGCGGGTGAAGTCCCTTTCTACAGAAGGGAGAGAGAAGCTCCTCAAGGTTCGGCCCCGATCGATCGGTCAGGCGTCCCGGATAAGTGGTGTTACGGCATCCGACGTGTCAGTCCTTATGGTTTACTTGCATGGATGAGAGGGAGTTCCACGCGACACATTTCTTATAGTAAATAAAAACAGCAATTTAAGTCTCTCTATGCTCTCGGTCAAGAGTTTGCAGGATACTGAAGTGTTAGAGGCGGACAAGAGGGATAGGTGGTTCCAGTCCATCTGCGCGTCGAACCAGTTGCCCGTGAACAAGCCGCAGGCAGACCTGCTTCAAAGATACGTTGCACATTTATTGGACTGGAACCGAAAAGTAAACCTCATCTCGAGAAAGGATGAGCAGAATATTTGGGAACGTCATATTCTTCATTCAGTGTCATTGCTTTTTCATGTCTCCTTTGACGCCGGTGCGAGAATTCTAGACCTTGGTACGGGTGGTGGTCTTCCGGGAATTCCTATTAAGATCCTGTCTCCACAGATATCGCTGACACTGATTGATTCTATTCGGAAGAAGATCGTCGCCGTTGCAGACATTGCCCGGAAACTGTCTTTGACTGATGTGAAGGTTGAGTGCGGGCGGGCAGAAGAACTGGCAAACCGCGAAGAATTTCGACGCCAATTCGATTATGTAATCGCACGAGGGGTGGCAAACCTGAACAAGCTTGTGAAGTGGAGCTTTCCGTTTCTCAGAGCGAGAAAATTTGAATTAGACTTTTCCAGTAACACGGATAGCAAGACATTCATCAGATCGCCAGCGCTCATTGCGATGAAGGGTGGAAATCTTGAGGTCGAAATAATGTCTGCGTTGAAAGACAAAGACGTAAAGGACATTAAAGCAATTAACCTTAGCTTCGAAGGTCTGGATCGAACGCATGATCCAGATCGGAAAGCAGTCATAGTGTTTTTCAGGTGAGCTTCAACGAGTTACAATGCTGAACGGAAAAAAAAAGGGTTCTGAGAAACACCGTCTCTTCAATCAACTACGAGGCTTGTCCACAGAGCAACGGAACCCAAGGAGTATGGACATCGATGGAGAACAAGTTTTCGACATTTTGAAAATCATCAACTCTGAGGACAGAAGAGTTGCACATGTCGTACGAAAGGAAATCCCATACATTGCAAAGGCTGTCGACCTCGTGGTAGATGCTTTGCGAAAGGGTGGACGATTGATCTATGTTGGTGCGGGAACAAGTGGTCGGCTTGGGATTCTCGACGCAGCGGAATGCCCACCAACGTACGGGACAGACCCGAATATGATTCAAGGCCTCATCGCCGGAGGGAAGCGTGCTGTATTCCGCTCAATTGAAGGAGCTGAAGATCGCGCAGCGGAAGGACGACAGGCCATTGACAAGAAACGCGTTACAGAGCGAGACATCGTCTGTGGAATCGCTGCTAGTCGCCGAACGCCATTTGTTGTCGCAGCAGTCGAGCGGGCCAGAGAGCGCGGTGCGAGGACAATCTATATCACCACGAACCCCCGATCGGATTTTCATCTTGATGTTGACGTGGCGATTTGTCCTGCTGTTGGGCCCGAAGTCATCATGGGATCGACTCGGATGAAATCTGGGACCGCTCAGAAGCTTGTGCTGAACATGATCACGACGACCGCCATGATCCGACTCGGCAAAGTCTATGAGAATATGATGATCGACTTGCAGATGAAAAGCCGAAAGCTTGAGGAGCGAGCTAAACGAGTTCTGATGATTGTGACAGGTGTCAACTATCAAACTGCAGAGAAAGCATTGAGGGGAGCTGGTGGCCACGTCAAGACTGCAATCGTTATGATCAAGGCGAAAGTGAACGCAAGGGAGGCTCGAAGGCGACTGAAGGAGGCGCACGGTTTCGTCCGAGTTGCGATTGAAGGAAAAAGCTTGGCTGCAGATCGAACCATTAATCATACCAGAATTTGAGTTACGATGGATTTGCAAGTTGTCCTCCACACTGAGTTAGCGGGTTTCGCTTCCCCACGCAGAGGAAAGGTTCGAGACATCTATGACGTTGGCGACAAATTGCTGATTGTGGCGACGGATCGTATCTCAGCGTTTGATTGGGTACTTCCGAATGCAATACCTCACAAGGGAAGAGTACTCACCCAGGTATCGGCTTTCTGGTTTCGAAGCTTATCACACATTGTCGAGAA
>CAYHSB010000031.1:0-2088 GCA_964359185.1 uncultured Chitinophagales bacterium | reverse complement strand
ATCTGGATCGACGAAGCACTCACGCCGGATTCCTCACGCTTTTGGCCTAAGGACCAGTATCAGCCAGGCAGAGACCAGCCGTCGTTTGACAAGCAGGTCGTCAGGAACTACCTTGAGACAACGGCCTGGGACAAGCAATCACCGCCGCCTCCTCTTCCAGACGAAATTGTCAAGCTTACGAGTGAGAAGTACCTCGAAGTCAGCAGGCTTCTCATTGAAACGTAGTCAGAGAGGAACCAAATGGCACGTCCCCCACTTCTTGATCTTGAGCTCTATCCGCCATTCGAGGGATTTCCCGAGGAAGGAATAAGATTTCTCAAGCAGTTGAAGAAGAACAATAACCGCCAATGGTTTCAGGCACACAAATCAGAGTACGAAACCTTCGTCAAGCTCCCGATGCAATCGCTTATTGTTGCTCTCAGAGGTGAGTTTGCGAGGTTCGCTCCTGAGATAGAGCTCCACCCGAAGCGATCCATGTTCCGCATCTACCGTGATATCCGTTTCAGCAAGAACAAAGCTCCTTACAAGACACACGCCGCATCCGTCTTTCATCCGAAGGGACACTGGCAGGCCTGTGCGGGTTACTATCTCCACATAGAGCCGAGAGAGGTATTCTTGGGAGGCGGTGTCTACATGCCTCCGAGTGATCAACTGCGCGATATTCGCCGCGCACTTGTGGAGCAGTCGGAGGAGTTCCTTTCCATCGTCAATGACAAATCATTTCGACGTCGCTTTAGTGAACTAGAAGGAGATAAACTTCAACGCATTCCACAAGGATACAATGCAGACCATCCAATGGCCGAGTGGCTCAAATACAAGTGGCTCTATGCTGGAGTAACATGGCCACATGAGAAAAGTTTTAGTTCAAAGTTTGTCCACGAAGCTACGCGAGTCTACGAACAGGTAACTCCTCTCGTTCGGTTCTTGAACAATGCCATGAGGAAAGGTTAGCTCTATTACTCAGGCTGAGGTTCCGCCTTCTCATTGCTCAGGTCTCACGAAGAAATTCTTCCCTTTAGTCATGCCTTACCGATTTTCGCTACCAGAAGACGCCGAAATTTCTTCTCGTGCTCGCAGAGTGGTCGAAGTGCTGGCACGAGACTTTCCTTCGCGCAATGGACTCGGAGCGGGTAATCTATCGCGAGCTGCCGAATTCATCGAAAATGAGTTTGTCGCGCTCGGGTTCGAGGTGGAGTCGCAAGCCTACGGAACGTACTCAACAAGAGTGAAGAACCTCATAGTTGAGAAACATGGGCGCAATGCCGCAAAGTCTTCCATAATCATTGGCGCTCACTACGATACGGTGATCAACTCGCCAGGGGCTGACGACAACGCAAGTGGTGTTGCAGGGCTCCTGGAGTTGGCACGACTCTTACGAGGCTATCCCAATGAGCGGACAATCCAGCTTGTTGCTTTCACTCTAGAAGAGCCGCCGTATTTCTACACAGGTAAGATGGGAAGCCGAATGTATGCGAAGCGTCTAAAGATCGACAAGACGCGAGTTCAACTCATGATTTCGCTTGAGATGATAGGTTATGCTGGAAATGATATGAGGCAAGCCTATCCTTTTCCACTCATGCGCACACTTGGCCGTTACCCAAGGACAGGCAATTTCATTGGCGTTGTCGGAAATATTCGAACAAGAAGGCTAGTAAAAGCCGTTCGGGAGGCGATGCGTCAGGGCTGTAGCATTGGGGTTGAAAGCCTGAGTGCGCCAGGATTTCTCTCACCATTGAATCTTTCAGACCATTCATCTTTCTGGAAATACGGCTTTCCGGCATTGATGATCACTGATACAGCATTCCTCCGCAACCCAAACTATCATTATCCTACTGATACTGACAACACACTGAACTACGGCTTCCTCGCTGAAGTAGTGAAGGGCGTGTATGCTGCTGTTCTTGCATTAGATAGGTTAAAGTAGCCCAATGTCACGTGGAGTTTAGTTTCCACTGAGCTACTTGCGTTGAGGAAGGACTTGTTCCAGCGGAAAGGACGGATCAGAGAGTTGATCGAGATGATCTGAAAGGTCAACTTCATCAACAATGAGCTTCTCTGCGAGACGGCGTTCTCGAAATGGCAGCCCGA
>CAYHSB010000030.1:0-13177 GCA_964359185.1 uncultured Chitinophagales bacterium | reverse complement strand
GCGAGAAGATTGATAAAGGCATTCGTTACCTCGAGAAGCTTGGCTATCGCGTAAAGCTTGGGAAGTCTGCGAAAAAGGTGCACGGCTATTTTGCGGGTAAGGACGCTAACCGAGCACATGACCTGAACGCAATGTTTGCCGACAAGCAGGTAAAAGCAATCTTTGCAGTTCGAGGAGGGTACGGTACTCCCCGCCTTCTCGAGCACATCGATTATACTCTCGTCAAACGAAATCCTAAGATTCTTGTGGGATACAGCGACCTCACGGCGTTGCAATTGGCGATCTTTGCGAAGACCCGACTCGTGACGTTCTCAGGTCCAATGCTTGCGGTCGAGATGTTTGAGAAGATGGATCCCTTCACAGAACAATTTTTCTGGAGAATCGTTACTTCTACTCTGCCTATCGGAAAAGTTTCAAATCCAGATGGTCAACCATTGAAGGTTCTCCCCGCTCTTCCGAAGAGTTACGAGGCGGTGGGAAGGCTGATCGGTGGGAATCTCTCGATGATTATTTCCTTAATGGGAACCCCCTTTCAACCGAATTTCTCAAGAAGTATCCTTCTTTTTGAGGACGTCGGTGAAGAGCCGTATCGCATCGACCGGATGCTCACGCAGCTGAAGCTTGCTGGAGTACTTCGGAAAGTGAAGGCGATTGTCATAGGGTCCCTCATCGACTGCGTCCCCTCTGACAAGACAAAGCCGAGTCTCAGCACCGATGAGGTGCTTCAAGATCTCACGGAAGACCTGAAGATTCCTGTTCTCTCTCACCTTGCTTACGGCCACATGCCTCGCAAACTCACGATGCCAATCGGTCTCAAGGTTAAAGTTAATTCGCGATTGGGCACTCTTGAGTTCCTGGAAAGCGCCGTGAAGTAGGTGAAAGGTCTCTGAGATCGACGATTGTTGACAATATTGCAAATTATCTTTACATTTTACCGCCTTCTCATTCAGCGAATGGGTGAATGAATTGCTAAACGTTGCGGTGTTTGCTTCGGGACGAGGTTCAAACTTCGAGGCAATCCTCCGGGCGATCGAAACAGGGAAACTTCAAGAAATCTCCATCGCGGTTGTCATCAGCAACAACTCCGACGCACCCGTCCTGGGGATCGCTCGTGAGCACAACATTCCCGCATATCATCTGAGCCAGAAACAGTTCCCCTCCGAAAACGAATTCGAACAAGCTGTTTTTGAAGCGCTCACTCGCCATGGTGTGAATTTTATCATCCTCGCAGGCTACATGAAGAAACTCTCTGTGAATCTCGTCCACACATTCCGAAATCGAATTCTCAACATTCATCCTGCGTTACTTCCAAATTTTGGGGGCACGGGAATGTACGGCATGCGCATCCACGAGGCAGTGATTAACTCGGGAGCAAAGGTCTCAGGCGTGACGATTCACATCGTAGACGAAGAATATGATCACGGCCCAATCGTCAAGCAGCGTACAGTGCCAGTTGCCGGTGATGAAACACCTGAAACGCTCGCAATGAAAATCCACGCGATCGAGCATGAATTATATCCCGAAGTGCTGCAGCTCTTTGCGGACGAGAGAGTTAATGTGAGTGATGGACATGTCACCATTCTTGAGGCCACGGCCGTGGCAGAGAATACAAGCGGAGGTTAACCCTGGTAAAGATTTGCCGCGCGTTGATCAGTGTTTCGGACAAGACCGGAGTAGTTGAGCTAGCGAAGTCTCTCGAAGAGATGGGCGTGGAAATCATCTCAACGGGTGGCACTCAGACCTTGCTTCGCGAGCATTCCGTGAATTCCCACCCCGTTTCGGAGGTGACAAATTTCCCGGAAATTCTCGACGGAAGAGTAAAGACCCTCCATCCGAAGATCCATGGCGCTCTTCTCGCAAAACCCGATGACCCGAGCCACCAGCAGCAGATGGAAAGCTTTGGGATAGAGCCAATCGATCTCATCGTTGTAAACCTCTACCCATTTGAAGAAACCATTCGGCGGGAAAACGTCACGCTTGACGAAGCACTCGAGCAGATCGACATTGGCGGTCCAGCGATGCTTCGCGCCGCAGCTAAGAACTACAAGTCCAAGGCTGTTATAGCAAACCCGTCACGCTATGACGAAATATTAGCCGAACTGAAGGAAAACAGTGGAAGTCTCTCTGAAAAGACCTGCTTTGCCCTCGCACAAGAGGTTTTCCGATACACTTCTCGATACGACTCGGCAATCTTCGAATTTCTCCGTCAGAGAAATGGCAAGCAGGAATCCAGTCTCCCGTCAGAACTTAACATTCGCCTCTCGAAAACAGAAACGCTGCGATATGGAGAGAATCCACATCAGGCAGCTGCCTTGTACGGAGACTTTGGAAAATACTTTCAGAAGCTGCACGGGAAGGAACTCTCTTTTAACAATATTCTTGATATCGATGCAGCCGCTGCACTTGCGGCGGAGTTTGATCAGCCAGCAGCTGTCATCGGAAAGCACACCAATCCCTGCGGTGTTGGCACTGACACAATGTTAAGCGAGGCTTATCGGAAAGCGCTTGCAACAGACAACAAGTCGGCTTTCGGGGGTATTGTAGCGGTAAATCGTCTCCTCGATATGGAGACAGCAAGTGCCATCAGCGAGATATTTACTGAAGTAGTCATCGCGCCAACTTTTCCTGATGATGTATTAGAATTCTTGAAAAAGAAGAAGGATCGACGTCTCATGCAGCAGAATGGTGATTTCACTTCCCTCAAGGAGTATGATATAAGAAAAGTTGCCGGTGGGCTCCTGGTTCAAGAGCCGGACCCAGTCCGTTTGGGCCGCGAGCAGCTCAAAGTGGTCACCAAACGCCAACCAACAGATGAAGAAATGGATGCGTTGCTTTTCGCATGGAAGGTTGCAAAGCATGTGAAATCAAATGCTATCATCTATGCGCGCGGCGACCGGACGCTAGGGATCGGGGCAGGACAAATGTCGAGAGTTGATTCATCAAAGATCGCAGCGATGAAAGCCGCTGAGTCCGGACTTGACTTGAAAGGATGTGCCGTCGCCTCCGATGCATTCTTTCCGTTTGCGGACGGACTCCTTGAAGCCGTGAAGGTTGGTGCCACTGCAGTTATTCAACCCGGAGGATCAGTACGGGATGAAGAGGTAATCAAGGCGGCAGATGAGCATGACGTGGCGATGGTGTTTACAGGAGTAAGGCATTTTAGGCATTGAGTTCATGCGTCTCAAAACAAAATTTTCCCTTCTAACTTTTTCATTTTGAATTGACCTCTTCATGGGCCTCTTCTCCTTCTTCTCCGCCGATCTTGCCATTGACCTTGGCACTGCGAATACGAAAATCTGGATGAAAGGCAAGGGCCTTGTTCTTCACGAGCCTTCGACCGTTGCTTTTGATCGGAACACGAAGAAAATCGTTGCCATCGGAAACGAGGCTCGGGAAATGGTGGGGCGCACCCACCGCGACATCCGCACCATCCGGCCGATGAAAGACGGGGTCATCGCAGATTTTGAGATCGCCGAAGGGATGCTGAGGGAGTTCATCAAGAAGATCCATGCGAACTGGATGCCGAGCCGACGGATCGTCATTTCTGTACCGAGTGGTATCACAGAAGTGGAGAAGCGGGCAGTGCGGGACTCCGCCGAGCATGCTGGCGCGAAGGAAGTTCATCTCATTGCTGAGCCGATGGCTGCAGCTATTGGTATTGGCCTCGACGTTGATGCCCCTGTTGGCAACATGGTGATCGACATCGGCGGAGGAACGACGGAGATCGCGATTATTGCGCTTTCGGGAATTGTAAACGAGGAATCTATCCGGATCGCTGGTGATGAGATGAACAACGCGATCATCCAGTACTTCAAGAAGAACCACAATCTCCTGATCGGTGAACGAACTGCTGAAGCAATCAAGTGTGAGGTTGGGTCAGCTATGCCGATGAAAGAAGAAATTATGATTCAGGTCAAAGGACGCGACCTCGTGAATGCAGTGCCCAAAACAACTGAAGGGAGTTCGGCAGAGATCAGGGAATCGCTGAATGAGTGCATCTCTCAAATTGTCAATGCCGTGAAGCTTGCCCTTGAGCGGACGCCACCAGAACTCTCATCCGACATACTTGACCGCGGGATCATGCTCACGGGTGGAGGTGCGCTTCTGAAAGGGTTGGATGAACGCTTACGGCTGGAGACGGGTCTCCCTGTCCATGTGGCGGAGGATCCGCTGACGGCGGTGGTGCGGGGAACCGGAAAAGTTCTGGAGAACCTCAACCAATACTCCAAAGTTCTGCTCAAGAGTCGGCGCTACTGAGTCACCTGCCTTCTGAATTCGTCCCTCCGGGGGTGGTATGCGGCGGTTGTTTTATATAGTGCGGCTGTTCAAAGAGTATTTCATTCTTGCGCTCATTGTTATCGTTTCAATTTCTCTCATGGCACAAAACGACAATCGACAGATTCATCGCATCCGCACGCTTACAATTGGTCTGCTCGGGAAAATGCAGGAGAGTGTTTCCTTCCTTCCAAACTTCTTTCACCTGCAAGAAGAAAATGAAGCCCTCAGACGGGCGAACGTCAACTTAGCTGACGAATTAAACCAACTCCGTGAAGCAAAGCTCGAGAACATGCGTCTCCATCGACTTCTCGGGCTGAAAGAGACAGCCAAATATGAACTCATCCCCGCAAAGGTAATAGGAAAAACGCTCTATCTCCTCAGAAACACCATCACCATGAATGTAGGGGAAAAAGATAGAGTTGCTCCCGGTATGCCGATCGTTACCGACAGGGGCCTCGTGGGAAAAATCCTTGCGACGAGTGGGGGGTATGCCCTTGGTGAGATCATCATGAACCGCGACTTTCGCGTGGGTGCCAGAATTCAGCGCAGCCGGGTAGACGGAATCCTTGCGTGGGAAGGAGGAACACACTCACGTCTGAAAAACATTTCGAAGACGCTTGATGTGAAGGTGGGAGATGTGGTAGAGACGTCAGGGTATAGCAATACGTACCCCCCTAGCATTCGGATTGGTGTGGTCGGTGCGGTGACAGAACAACCTGGGAGCCTGTTCAAAACTATCTGGGTGGAGAACGCAGTCGACTTCGCCACGCTTGAAGAGGTGTTCGTGATGAACTCCCTGCCTGACTCGGCACGTGCACGACTTGAGGAAAAAGTTCTCAGATAGCGGTCCCACGAGAACATGATGACTATATTCACATGAATGTATATGCATCGATTCGCTATGGGCTCATCACGGTTGTTCTCATCGTTCTTCAAACAACGTTTATCCGGTTTATCTCGATTGAGAGCATTACGCCCGACATCCTTGTCGTCTGGATTGTCTACCTTGCACTCCGATACGGGCAGATCCATGCAACAGTGGCTGGGTTTATCCTCGGATTCATCGTGGACATCATCAGCGGTGACTTCCTCGGTCTCTACGCTCTCTCCAAGACGGTATGTGGATTTGTCGCAGGTTATTCGTATGATGAGAATAGGACAACCCAAACATTGGCAACGTACCGGTTTGCCCTCATTGTTCTGCTTGCATCCATTGTTCATAACGTGATTTACTTTACGATCTTTGTCCAAGGGAGCGAGTTGCCTTTCTGGCGAACACTCGGGCTCTTTGGTGTGACAACATCCCTCTATACCTCGGCACTGAGTCTCCTGCCGATCTTCGGGTATTCACGAGCCAAAGGAGACAGGGTTCTTCCACGATGAATGAAGAATCACCACTGGCAACGCGACGCAAAGCATTCTACCTGATCATCTCGGCGGTGTCGCTCGTTTTTTTTCTCCGACTTTCCCAGTTGCAGCTCCTGAGTCAAGCACAGTATGGAAGAAAGTCAGAAGAGAACAGTGTGCGTCCCGTCGTGAAGGAGCCAATCCGAGGATACATGTTTGACCGGGACAAGAGGCTCTTTGTTGACAGCAGGGCATCGTACTCACTGACAGTCACCCCGAGCGAGTTCAAGGAAAGCGCGCTTCCTTTTCTCTCGACTAGCTTGCATGCGGACAGCGAGGTCATCAAGGAGCGTATCAAACGAGGACGCCAATACTCTGTCTTTGCCCCCGCCCGTATCCAACGGGATATTGACTTCCGAACACTTGTGTTCATAGAGGAAAACCGCGATAGGCTACCTGGTGTAGGTTATCACGTGGAAACGAGGCGTTCATACCCAACAGATGCAAGAGCATCCCATCTTCTTGGGTATGCGCGAGAAATTTCCGAACAACAACTAGCGAAAGGTGATGGGTATTACAAGCCCGGAGATCTCGCCGGGTCTGCAGGGCTCGAGGCAAAATACGAAACAGTATTACGTGGGGAAAAAGGATTTGAGTTCAGCCTGGTGAACGCTCGAGGACAAATTATTGGTCCGCTCGACGACGGCAAGAGCGACATTGTTCCAAAAGAAGGTTTCGACCTTTATCTGTCAATTGACCGCGATCTCCAGGCACTCGCAGAAGAACTTTTGGCTGGAAAGCGTGGTGCAATTGTGGCTCTCGATCCGCGAAATGGGGAAGTTCTTGCACTTGTGAGCAAGCCAGATTATCCCCTCGCAAAATTTAGTGGCGCGACGCCGCCAGAAGTGTGGGATTCTATCAATACCCACAGCGACAAGCCTCTCTTCAACCGGGCAACGATGACGCGCTATCCTCCGGGATCAACGTTCAAGATGGTCCTGGCAACGGCAGCACTCGAGGAAAAAATCATTGACACGAATTGGCGAATCACGTGCCGCGGGTCGTTTCGATTTGGGAACAGGATTTTCAAGTGCCACACGGCAACGGGACATGGCTCTGTAAACGTCGTTGAGGCGATCGAAAAGTCTTGTAACGTCTTCTTCTACAATTTAATGTTGAAAACTGGATTCGATCTCTGGACAAAGTACGGCGCACTCTATGGTTTTGGGACACCAACCGGTATCGATATTGGAGAAGAAACATCTGGGCTCCTTCCATCGGAAGAGTATTTCGACAGAGTCTATGGGAAAGGAAAATGGACTCGCGGTTACCTCGTAAGTCTTGCGATCGGGCAAGGAGAGGTCGGTGCATCTCCGCTCCAGATGGCCTGCTATGCAATGGCTCTCGCAAACGGAGGAACGATCTATCAGCCGCACGCGGTTCGTGCTATCTACAACAAGACAACAGCGAAGTTCGATTCGGTTGCCCAGAAGAGTAGAACACTCCCGATTTCTCCTGAAGTCGCCGAGCTACTACGCAGAGCGATGTATCTCGTTGTCAATGGAGCTGGCGGAACTGGAGCTACCGCGCGCATCCCTGGAATCGCAATCGCGGGGAAGACTGGAACAGCTCAGAACCCGCACGGGAAAGACCATGCATGGTTCATCGGGTTTGCACCTTTTGAAAATCCAAAAATTGCCGTCTGTGTTCTTGTCGAGAATGCTGGATTTGGTGCAACCCACGCAGCACCTCTAGCAGGCAAATTGACAGAAAGATTTCTGAGAGAAGAGAGCGAACGATTGAAGACTTCTCCTGCGAACTTCGAGGCTTCTGTAAGAGAGCAGACGAGCTTTAGCCGTGTGCGAAACGAAATACCATGAATGTCTATTTCAAAGAGTATTTTGACTTCAAGACATTTTTCACTGTTCTTGCTCTCGTCTTGATAGGCCTTGCCTCCGTGTACAGCGCCACACATACGGCAGGAGCATCGGTGAATTTTCATCGTCAGATCGTTTGGGCGGTGGTCGGGCTTCTCGGAATGGCACTGGTACTGTTGATTCCACGTCGTCTCTTCCAGTCTGCAGCACTCCCACTCTATTTCTCATCGCTTATCCTTCTTCTCTTCGTTCTAGCGCGTGGAAAAACCGTCTCGGGAGCAACGAGCTGGTTCGGTTTTGGCGTTATTGGCGGGCAGCCGTCTGAATTTGCAAAACTCACCACCGTTCTTGCTTTTGCCGCCTATCTCTCAAAACCAACAACCGAGATCGAGAGCACGAAGGGCTTGCTCACCACAACGGCCCTGTTGCTATTACCCGTTACCCTGATTGTTCTTCAACCCGATGTTGGCACAGCAGTCGTCTTCTGCGCAATGTTTCCTGCAATCCTCTATTGGGCTGGGGCATCGGTTTTTACAGCCATTGCAATCATCTCTCCGGTGATTGTTGCTGCGGCAGCGCTCGTCAACACGACAAGCTTCATTGTTGCAATCATCGGTGTCTTGGTGATCCTCCTTTTGCTGAAACGTGACTTCTTCACGTCAACGGTGGTTTTCTCGGGTTCAGTCGTCGTTGGGGTCGCCGTTCAGTATCTCTACAGAAGGCTTCCTCTTTATCAGCAGAAGCGCATTGCAACGTTTCTGTCACCCGACGTCGATCCACTCGGAGCTGGATACAACGCTCTGCAGGCAAAGGTCGCTATCGGGTCTGGCGGCCTATTCGGGAAGGGATTTCTCCGAGGCACGCAGACGCAGCTCAGGTTTATTCCTGCACAATGGACAGACTTTATCTTCTGTGTGCCCGGAGAGGAATTCGGATTTCTCGGTGCGCTCCTTGTGTTACTCTTATTTGCATTCTTGCTCTTCCGCGGTGTCCGCATTGCTTCAATGGCAAAAAACAGATTCTCCAGTCTCATCGCCATTGGGATTACGTCGATTTTTGCCACCCATGTTTTCATAAACATCGGAATGTCACTGGGCCTAACGCCTGTCATCGGTATTCCCTTGCCATTTCTCAGCTATGGGGGCTCTTCGCTGATTACTTCGATGATTATGGCGGGCCTGCTGTTGAACACCTATGCGACACGGAAGGAATACTAAAGCGTTGAATTGGACGAACGGTTCAGACCATGAAAACATCAAAGCCTTCTCAGTCACTCAAACTCGTACCTCTACATAGCTTCAGAGAAGTGCCGCTGAAGAATCTCCGCTGGCGCTGCAACCCTGACTCGCTTGGGTTCGAAACCACAAGCCAGGTAGAGCCTGCGAAAGAGATCATCGGTCAAGACCGCGCCATTCGCGCCCTCCGGCTCGGTATCGGTATGAGACATTTTGGGTACAACATCTTTGTCACTGGCTTCTCAGGAACCGGAAGAACAACGACCATTAAGCGACTGCTGCAGGAGTTCGCGGGCCGACCGACGACGTTGACAGATAAGTGCTACGTCAATAACTTCAGGAACCCAGACGCCCCGATCATGCTCTCTCTGCCGGCAGGAAAGGGATGCGCCTTCAAAGGAGACATGGAGGACCTAATCGAGGATCTTGTCAAGAATATCCCCGCAGTGTTCGAGAGTCGGCGCTACGAGGAACAGAGGAAAGCTATCCTCGAACACTTTCAAAGCCGACAGCGTAGTATCCTAAAAGACTTTGAAAAAAAAGTGAGGGAAAAACAATTTGAGCTCGTGCAAGTTCAAGTGGGGCCGATCGTTAAGCCAGAGGTGTCCCCGATCATCAACGGGCAGGCGATGGGGATGGAGCAACTTCGGCAAATGACGGAGAAAGGAGAATTCCCTCAGGAACAATATAAGTCGATCGCTGAAACTCATGCTGCACTGGAAGCTCAGATGGAACTTGTTTTCCGTGAAATGCGAAATATTGAACGGAAGGCACATGAGTCCTTTCAACAACTTGACACAAAGATTGCGCTTCCCCTCGTGCAGGAGAGTGTGGATGCAATCAAGGCTCGATATGATAATCCCAAGCTTCACTCTTACCTTGACGACGTTCGCGATCACATTATGGATAACCTTTCTCGATTCAAGAAAGAGGAGTCACAAGCCGAAGGGCCATCATTCTCAAAACCTCCTTCCGCTCAAGATGATGAGTTCCTTGAATACCAGGTGAATGTGATCGTTGACAACTCAGCAACTCAAGGAATTCCCATTGTGATCGAGATGAACCCGAGATATCGGAATCTCTTTGGCACGATCGAGCGCATTGTTGACAAGGCAGGTGCCTGGAGAACAAACCTCATGCAGATCAAGGCGGGCTCTCTCCTCCAGGCCGATGGTGGGTATCTTGTCCTCAATGCTCTCGACATACTCACTGAACCTGGCGTATGGCCGGACTTGAAGCGCACGCTTCGACACGAGAAGGTAGAAATCCACACCTACGAACCATTGTATGCGTTGGCCGCAAGCGGTCTAAAGCCAGAACCGATCGATCTCCACTTGAAAGTCATTATGATCGGGGATGCTGAGATCTATCATCTGTTGTATCGCCTCGATGACGACTTCAAGAAAATTTTCAAGGTCCGTGCGGACTTTGACGTCGAGATGCCGAAAGATGCTGGCTCTGTCTCGGACTACATCGCTTTCATCAAAATGATCACCGACGATGAGAAGTTGAAACCGTTTGACAAGGCTGCCGTCGCGGAAGTTATTGAATTTGGTGTCCGACTGGCGGGACGCCAATCAAAGCTTTCGACACGCTTCAATGTCATCGCTGATGTCCTCCGGGAAGCAAACTACTGGGCAGAGCAAGAGCACAGTGAGGTTGTTTCTCGGAAGCACGTTGTAAAAGCCGTCGAAGAACGGATTGAGCGCGTCAATCTCATTGAGGAAAAAATTCAGGAACTCATCACAGAAGGGACTATCCTTATTGACACCGAGGGGGCAAAACTCGGACAGGTAAACGGGCTCTCGGTATATGATCTCGGGGAGTACGAGTTCGGAAAGCCGTCACGCATCACAGCAAAAACCGCAATGGGGCGCTCTGGCGTCATTAATATCGAACGTGAGGCAGAGCTTAGCGGTCGGACCCACAACAAGGGTGTTGCGATCCTGGGCGGATATTTAAGGGGTAAGTTTGCGCAGGACAAACCATTAGTAATGAGTGCGAGCATCTGTTTTGAACAATCTTACGGCGGAGTAGATGGCGACAGCGCTTCCTCGACTGAGATCTACGCAATTCTTTCAAGCCTCTCCGGCGTTCCCCTGAGACAGGATTTGGCCGTCACGGGTTCTGTGAATCAAAACGGAGAGATTCAGCCGATCGGAGGTGTGAATCAAAAAGTAGAGGGCTTTTTTGACGTGTGCAAAGCGAAGGGCTTAACGGGTACTCAGGGCGTACTGATCCCCCATCAGAATATCAAGGATCTCATGCTGAGACAAGAAGTAATCGATGCGGTGGAAACGAAGAAGTTTCACATCTGCCCGGTGAAGGCGATTGATGAAGGAATTGAAATCCTTACAGGAGTGAAGGCGGGAAAACGCAGGAAGGATGGCACGTTCGAATCCGGGACTATCAATTACCTTGTTGACAAGTGCTTGTGGGGGTTTGCCCAACGGTGGAAAGAACTGAGCGAAGAAAGTCCATCCGCCTCGTCATGAATTGCATCACCCAACCAGCTGAACTCAGCAATCGATGACGCTCCACTCCTTTTTCTTCATCCTCTCTGGTGGATTCGTCACGGGTATTCTCGGCGCACTCTTAGGGATCGGCGGTGGTGTCTTCTTCATCCCTTATCTCGTCCTTTTCCTGAACATCCCAATTCACCAGGCAATCGCGACAGGGATTGTCTCGGTCATTGCCACATCGAGTGCTGCCGCCTCGGTGAATGTCGAGCGAAAGTTTACCAACATTCGCCTCGGGATGGTTCTCGAGGTTGCAACTACAATCGGAGCTATCCTCGGTGGGGTCTCTGCGAATGTTCTGAGTGGTTCGGCACTCTCAAAAATATTTGGTATTCTCCTCTTCGTCGTCGCCTTTCTCATGATACGAAGGATCCGGCTTGGGGAAGGCGATGCGAGGTCAACTGAAGATCAAGGTTGGCTTCGTGGAGCCTACTATGATCCAGCGATACAGAAAGAAGTGAAGTACACAGTCCGGCGTGTGCCGCTCGGACTTACAATCTCATTCCTGGCTGGGAATCTTTCCGGACTGCTGGGTATCGGTGGCGGTGTAATCAAAGTCCCAGCAATGAATCTGTTTTGTGCGGTTCCCATGAAGGCCGCAACGGCAACAAGCAATTTCATGATCGGAGTGACCGCTGTCGCAAGCGCTTTTATCTACTACGCGCACAATCAGATCCACCCAGTCATCACTTCCGCTGCAGTGATCGGTGTTCTCTTTGGCTCAATGGTCGGAACAACAATCAGCGCAAAAGTCCGCGCGCGTACGATCACACTGATCTTCACTGTCGTTCTCCTCATCCTCGCCGTGCTAATGATTCTCCGTTGACATGAGCCGCTTGTTTAACGACACCATGATGGAAGTCCTTGTGAGTCGAACACTCCGCATTGGGGTGTACGCGAGTAGTATTTTCATGCTTGCGGGATTCGCTGTTTCCCTCCTTCATCCTGAGACTCTCTCAAATCCGGTCGAGCATCCAGCGCTCAGTCAACTGCTCACTCTTCTGCGTCCCGACGCAGAATTTTTCACCCGCCTCCTCCAGCCATTTCTCCTTTTCTATCTCGGCATTCTTGTTCTTCTCTTGACACCAATCTTCCGGGTGATTATTGCCATCGCATCGTTTTCCTTGGAGAGAGACCTCCGCTTTGTCGTGATCTCGATTATGGTTCTTCTCATTCTGATCCTTAGTGTCTATCTCTCCTCAATTTGAGTAAAAGCGTGCCTTGCATTTGAGGTAGATTTTTCTCACTTTTGTCCATTCCAACTGCCTTCGCCTCCAATGATCTTAACGGACCGGAAGATTCTTCAAGAGATAGAGAAGGGAACGATCATCATTGAGCCCTTCGCTCGGAAGTACCTCGGCTCAAATAGTTATGATGTTCACCTCGGAAAGTGGCTTGCCTTGTACAGGGACGACCTTCTTGATTGCCGCCAGCACAACGAGGTTGACTATGTCGAGATTCCGAAGGAAGGAATGATACTCTTTCCGAACCGGCTCTATCTTGGAGTTACACACGAGTACACAGAAACTCACCGCCACGTACCATTTCTCGAAGGAAAAAGCAGCATCGGTCGACTCGGAATCGATATCCATGCAACGGCGGGTAAGGGGGATATCGGCTTCTGCAACTACTGGACACTGGAAATTTCTGTGAGGCAGCCTGTGCAGGTCTATGCCGGGATGCCTATTGGTCAGCTCATTTACTTCGAAGTATCCGGGGAGATTGGCACAACGTACACGAAGAAGCCATCGGCAAAGTATACGAAGAGGAACGAGAAGCCAATGGAGTCAATGATGTGGAAGAATTTTCTATGAGAACATTTCTTGGAATTGAAAGTTCCATATACTTTCTTTAGCTTTGAGAAAAGAGTTTCAGCAGAGAGCGATAATGAAAAATAAGAAAATAGTCCTCAAAAAAAGAC
>CAYHSB010000029.1:0-13298 GCA_964359185.1 uncultured Chitinophagales bacterium | reverse complement strand
CCCGGATGGTCGAGCGGAAAAAGTACGGGCAGCGGAAGGCACGGAAGAGATTCCAATTCTCGAAGCGTTAGGAAGTGCTGTAGAGGATTTCAGGACGAGAGTTCACTCACGATAGAATCGGGGCGAACTCTCGATTTGTATCTGTAAGAAGTTTTCAAAAGAACACATGCTCTCGGATTTCCCTGGACGTTGTCCCGTGCTTCTCCGGGATTCCAGTGAAAGGAGATGAGAGCAGAGGCCAAAACACTTAATGAGAGGAATGCTATGCCTAGAGTCGAAGTAGCCGATCTTCTGGCGGCAGGGGCGCATTTCGGTCACTTGACCCGTCGCTGGGATCCAAAGATGAAGCCTTACATATTTATGGATCGGAATGGAATCCACATCATCGACCTGAAAAAAACTCAGGAGATGCTTGAAGCCGCTGCCAATGCCGTCTCGAATATCGTTGCCGAGGGAAAGAGAGTCCTTTTCGTTGCCACGAAGAAGCAAGCGAAAGACATTGTTACGGAGGAGGCAAAGCGGTGTGGTGCAGACTATGCCACTGAACGGTGGCTCGGTGGGATGTTGACGAACTTCACCACGATCCGTAAGAGTGTGAAGCGTTTGAACAATATCGATAAGATGGAGACTGATGGAACCTTCGACAAGATAACGAAAAAGGAAGTTCTCCGTATTACGCGTGAGAAGGAGAAACTGCAAAAAGTTCTCGACGGCATCGTGGATATGACGAGGCTTCCGGGTGTAATTTACATCGTGGATATCAAAAAGGAGTCAATTGCTGTCAAGGAAGCGAGCCGGCTCGGTGTATCAATCGTAGCGATTGTTGATACGAATTGCGATCCTGACCCGATTACATACCCGATCCCCGCGAATGACGATGCCATTAAATCCATTCAGCTCATCTCGAAAGTTATTGCGGATGCCGTAGTCGAAGGGAAGCAACGCGTAAAGGCGCACGAGCTTGAGGAGGCGATGGCCAGCGGTACAGCTCCAGTAGCTGGAGCGGGCGAAGCGGAAGTCGCAAGTGAAAAGCCGGCGTGAACCTTGAATTAAGGAGGGGGAAAAGAAATCTATGGTGACATTGGAACAAGTCAAGCTGTTGCGGCAGATGACGGGTGTCGGAATGATGGATTGCAAGAAAGCACTCGAGGAGACCTCAGGTGATCTGGAGGAAGCGATCAAACTCCTTCGAGAGCGCGGGGCGACGATGGCAGAGAAGCGAGCCGATCGCGTGACCAAGCAGGGAGTGGTCGAAGCCTATATCCACACAGGAGGGAGGATCGGAGCGATGGTCGAGCTGAATTGCGAGTCCGATTTCGTAGCGAAGACGGAAGATTTCCGTACACTAGCGAAGAACATTGCTATGCAGGTGGCTGCAATGAATCCCCAGGTTGTTACTCGTGAACAAGTCAAGAAAGAGCTAGTCGAGAAGGAGCAGGAAATCTACATCAATCAGGCGAAGTACGACGGGGAAGACGAGGCTACTGCTCTAAAGATTGCTGCGGACCGGATCGAGAAGTTCATCCAGGAGAACGTTCTGCTCGAGCAGACATTCATCCGGGACTCCGGGAAGACTATCAAGGACCTTATTCACGAAGCGGTTGGGAAGATGGGGGAGAGCATCACCATCCGGCGTTTCGCGAGATATCATCTCGGTGATGAGACAAGATGAGGGAGCACTGATGGCCCATCTCTCGTATGAACGGGTTCTGCTGAAACTCAGCGGCGAATCATTGCTGGGAAGCAGGGAGTATGGCATCGATCCTGCCGTGATAAATCGATATGCCGCTGAGATCAAAGAAGTAAAGGAGTTGGGTGTCCAGCTCGGCATCGTCATTGGGGGCGGTAACATCTATCGTGGAGTAAACGATTCAGACGACACGATTGACAAGGTTACGGGGGATCAGATGGGGATGCTTGCGACTGTCATCAATTCACTCGCGTTGCAGAGTGCACTGGAAGCGCGCGGAGTGTATACGCGTTTGCTCACTGCCATCCGTATGGACGAGATTGCGGAACCGTTCATCCGTCGCCGCGCTATCAGACATCTTGAGAAAGGACGTGTTGTAATCTTCGGTGCTGGGACGGGGAGCCCCTACTTTACGACGGATACCGCAGCAGTTCTGCGCGCCATCGAAATTGAAGCGGATGTTATCCTGAAGGGGACCCGGGTGGAGGGCATCTACGACTCTGATCCTGAGAAAAATCCAAAGGCATTCCAATTCCAGGAGATTTCATACTTTGATATGCTAGAAAAAGATTTGAAGGTGATGGATCTAACGGCAGTGGCACTCTGCAAGGAGAACAACCTTCCAATCATCGTCTTCAACATGAATAAGAAGGGCAACTTGAAGCGCTTGGTCAGCGGAGAGAAGATAGGGACGAAGGTGATCGACTTGAAATTGAAAGACGTGCAGCCCACCAGAGAAGCAACATTCCATCAACCATAATGGCCAAACAAATCTTGAAAAATGCAGAAGACCGGATGGTGAAAGCTGTGGAAGTGGTACGGTCAGAGCTGGTAAAGATTAGGACGGGTAAAGCCACGACAGCACTTCTTGATGGAGTCAGGGTTGAATACTACGGGACAATGGTGCCACTTCATCAGGTTGCAAGCCTGAGCGTGCCAGATGTTCATCTCATCACTGTTCAACCATGGGATAAGAATATGCTGGCACCCATCGAGCGCGCCATCTTAGCGGCAAACCTTGGTCTGAACCCCACGAACGACGGTACAGTTCTCCGGGTCCCGATTCCACCTCTGAACGAAGAGCGAAGGAAAGAACTTGTGAAGTTGATAAAGAGATTTGGAGAAGAAGGAAAAATAGCAGTACGAAATGTTCGCCGTGATGCTATTGAGCACCTGAAGAAGGCCGAGAAAGATGAGCACTTCTCTGAAGATGAACGCAAGCACGGGGAAGCGGAGGCACAGAAGATGACAGACAAGCACATCAAAGAAATCGACAACCTCTTGGCCCTGAAGGAAAAGGAGATCATGGAAGTCTAGTGTCGTCCTCGAATGACAGTAGTTCAGGATGAGGCCGCCTCAATAGGCGGCCTTGTCATTTTCTCAGCACGGTTCGGATCCTGTCCAAACTGAGTTTTTCATGCCCTGGGAACGGAGGTTCCCACGCGGAACCGACTGTAATCAGGTCGTTGACAATTGCGCTCAGAATCTGTATAATTTGTACTATGCGTCGATTAGGGGGCAAAAGTCCTTCCATTGCTCCCATCCATTATAGGGTTGGGGGGGCGCTGCATGTCCTTGAGATGTTTGAACGGAACCCTTCAATCAGGATACGCGCAAAGAATCCCGACCACCACGGGAATGTGAGAGTTCTCCAGACCTAGGCTTCTTCCATAGCTTCTAGCATGAGAACTAGCCACGCCATCGATTTTTCAGATTTGGGAATCTGTTGGCGCTGTGGAGGGTGGTGCTTGAGCTGATAGGGACGTCGCCGAAACTCGAATCATCTGCTGGCCTGAGAGGCCTTTTGAAACTTTCGATCTTCTTTTTGCGTATCGAGAAGTGAAGAAATGGCAATGGCTAAGGAGTATTTTGAGTCTTGGCACTTGAGGAAAGGAATTCGTGATGAGCAACGGTGAGGGAAACGGCGTCTCAAGCCAGTCGAGGCGGCTGTACAAGTCGCGGCACCATCGAATGATCGATGGTGTTTGTGGTGGTTTTGCAGAGTACTTTAACACTGATCCAACGATCGTAAGGATACTGTGGGTTCTCCTTACTATTTGGAGCTTTGGGGCAGGAGTGGTTCTCTATCTTGCGTGCATGTTTATTATCCCGGTGAACCCTGCACACCGCGGACCTCAGGCGGTTTCTCCACCAACTCCGAGTAACGGCGCCCGACATTTCTGGGGAGCTGCACTTGTCATTCTCGGAGCGATTATCCTTTTCAGCAATCTCGGATTTCCCTTCTTCCACTTCTGGCATATTCCGTGGGGAGTCGTTTTCCCGGCTATCCTCATTCTGCTGGGGCTGGGGGTTATCTATTTTTCACAAACCAAGAGGGTTGAAGTACCCGGCACGCCCGTAGAAACATCATCGCAGATACCGCAGCCTCCTCCCAAAGAGCTGAGACGTTCGGTGACTGATAGAAAAATCTTTGGAGTCTGCGGTGGCCTGGCTAAATATCTCAACGCAGACTCGAGTATCGTGCGAATTCTTTTCATCGTCCTGACCCTGGCATCGTTTGGCGTAGGGATAATTTTGTACTTGGCGCTCGGGATCATTGTACCCGAGGAACGCCTGGCACCGACAACGTAGGCCAGATCACCATTATTTCGGAGACAAAAGATGCCGTCTCAGCAGAGACTTCCAGTTTTTGGTATTCTCCTCCTCGTCGTAGGAGTCGCGCTCCTCCTTGAAAAACTCGATGTCATTGAATTCGGGTGGAGCCGAATCCTTTGGGCTGCGGTTGCTGTCATTGGCGCTGCTATCGTGATCCGCGCGTTTGTCTACGATGGCCGGGGGAAAATTTTTTGGGGGACTGTGCTTTTCCTTTACGGTCTTTTCTTTTTCTTGAGGAGCATGAATCTCATCGAGGGACACTTTACGGTCTTCATGCCAGCAAGCATGGCAATCTTGGGATTTGCTTTTCTCATGCTTTTCGTATCGGACCCGAAGGACTGGCATCTCCTCATCCCGAGCGTGATTCTCCTCGCCTTTGGGGGAGCGTTTATGCTGGCAGATGCAGGGTACATCCGGAGGTGGGAAATGTGGGATACGTTTAGGACGTGGTGGCCGGCAATTCTCGTCCTCGTGGGTTTCTCGTTGATCCTTCGACGGAGAAAAATCTAGGGCTCTGAGGACTTGAGCCTGACGTAACACTCTCAGTGGGCGTCATACCAGTTTTTTCCCATTCCTACCTCTACTTCGATCGGCACATCCAAGGGTAGAGCGCACTGCATTTTCTCGACCACCAATTTCTTCGTTCTTTCCACCTCTTTCTTTGCCACTTCGAAGACAAGCTCGTCGTGTACCTGAAGAATCATTTTCGACTTGAACCCTGCCTCACGAATTCCTCTACGTATCTGGATCATCGCCAGCTTGATCATGTCGGCAGCCGTTCCCTGTATAGGCATATTGATGGCTTGACGCTCAGCGTTCTGTCGCACGGTTTGATTCCTGCTGTTGATCTCTGGGAGATAGCGGCGCCTTCCAAGGAGTGTCGTGACATATCCATCATGCCGGGCCTGAGCAATCGTGTCAAAAATGTATTGATTTACCTTCGGGAAGCGCTCAAAATACCGAGCGATGATCTCCTTCGCCTCTGCCTGTGAAATATCAAGTCTCGATGATAAACCGAAAGGTCCGATCCCATACATGATCCCGAAGTTCACCTCTTTTGCCCGACGCCGCATCTCCCGTGTGACATCGCTCGTCTTCGCGCCGAAGACCTTCGCTGCAGTCGTAGCGTGGATGTCTTCTCCATTTCGGAAGGCGTCGATGAGACCCTCGTCCTGCGAAATGTGTGCCATTACTCGCAACTCAATTTGAGAGTAGTCGGCTGACATGATGAGATTATCTTTGCCGCCGGGAATAAATGCCTTGCGGATTTCTCGGCCGAGCTCCGTGTGCATCGGAATGTTTTGTAGGTTAGGATCGCTGCTCGAGAGTCGTCCTGTCG
Organism: uncultured Chitinophagales bacterium; assembly: GCA_964359185.1. Lineage (GTDB taxonomy): Bacteria > Bacteroidota > Ignavibacteria > UBA10030 > JAHEZR01 > CAYHSB01. The sequence continues at coordinate 7,653 of CAYHSB010000029.1, read as the reverse complement.
TGGTTCCAGTTTGGTTGAACGACGTGTGTACTCTTCCTGTCTGCGGATTGATAGCTTTCGGCAGGGCATCAATGTACGTTGACTTCAGCTTCGAGAGCTGACGGTACTCCAGGAGTCTCTCAACAATCGGGTGTTCATTGCGGAGGATCTCGAGGACTCCCACGTCGGTCGAGTAGCCAGTTTTTGTCTTTCGGACTACTGGGAGTTTTAGTTTGTTGAAAAGGATGTCGCTTAGTTGCTGCGTCGAGTTGATGTTGAATTTTTCGCCGGCCATCCGGTGGATGTCCAAGACAATGCTGTCGAGGAGGAGTTCCAACTGTTTTGACATTCCTATCAGAAAGTTCTTATCCAGTGCGACGCCAGCTTGCTCCATGTCTGCGAGGACAAGAATCAGAGGGAACTCGATCTCTTCGCACAGCTTAAGCATCTTTGACTCTTGGAGTTTGCTCTTGAGGACATCATGGAGTCGAAGTGTAATGTCAGCGTCCTGGGCAGAGTAGTCAGCGATTTTCTCGAGAGGGAGTTCCCAGATGTTAACCTTCTCCTTTCCGGTCCCAACCAACTCTCCATACGAAATCATCTTGTAGGTGAGATGCTCCTGAGCTAGGGAGTCAAGATTGTGTTGACCGTCGGCGCGCAAGGCGTAACTTGCAATCATTGTATCGAATGTGATTCCCTCAACGGTGATCCCGTATTGAGATAGAGCCAGCAGGTCGAACTTTACGTTCTGTCCACACTTCTTAATCTCTGTGTCTTCGAAAATGGGTTTGACGCGATCAAGTACTAATGACGGGCCTAGAGAAGCGTCTGTGCTCGATGTAACCTCGTCTTTCTCGTCGCTTTCAGCTTTCCCTTTTGCTTTCCGCTTCTCGTGACCAAAAAGCGAGAGTTCTTCAGCCCGGGGCGTTGGAGAGGTCTTCTCTTTTTCTGCCGGGCTATGGGCCTTCACTGCGAGAGGCACGTAATATGCCTCTCCATGTCTTGTGGCGAATGAGAGGCCGATGATCTCCGTCTCTAGAGGATTGAGGGAAGTCGTCTCAGTATCAAAAGAAATCAATCGTGAAGTCTTGAGCTTCCTGCAAAGCTCTTCAAGCTGCCCCTCTGACCTTACGAGATGGTACTGATGGTCATCGGTCGTGATATCGCTGAGCGGTTTGAATTCGGCTGCGTCGAAGCTTATATCTTCATCTGTTGGAGGGGCGCTTTCTCGCAGTTTTCTCACCAGTGATCTAAACTCAAGCTCTGTGAAGATCTTCATGAGCTTCTTGCTGTCACGTGGCTTCGCCTCAAGGTGATGGATGTCGACCTTGATTGGGACCTTTGTGTTGATTGTCACGAGTTCTTTCGAAAGTATCGCGTTATCTTTATTCTGATCTAGCTTTTCCTGCAATCCTTTCTGTCCGATTTTGTCAATATTCTTTAGAATATTCTCGATCGACCCGTATTGTTGGACAAGTGGAATCGCTGTCTTTTCACCGATGCCAAAGACCCCAGGAATGTTGTCTGACTTGTCACCGATCAAACCAAGAACATCTACTACTTTATCGGGAGTTACCCCAAATTTCTCCTTGACTCCTCTCTCATCAATGATTTCCCACTCATCGCCGCGTTTCCCCGGTTTATACATCTTGACGAGTGGAGAAATCAATTGCATGAAATCCTTGTCGCCCGTCACGAGGTTTGTCTCGATCCCTTTCGCTTCCGCGCGCTTCGCCAGTGTTCCGATGACATCATCTGCCTCGTATCCAGGAGCCTCGAGAATAGGAACGTTGAATGCCTCAACCACCTCTTTGAGTTTTCCCAGCTGGTCTGCCATCGCCTCCGGCATCTTCTCTCGCGTGGCCTTGTATGCAGCGAATTTCTTGTGGCGGAAGGTTGGCTCGGGTGTATCGAACACGACAGCGATATGTTCAGGCTTCTCCTCGTCGAGAATTTTCATGAGTGTATTGACGAAGCCGTAGATGGCGCTCGTGTTTTCACCTTTTGAGTTGATGAGAGGACTGTTGATGAAGGTGAAATATGCACGGTAGGCAAGTGCCATCCCGTCGAGGAGGAAAAGTCGTTCACGTTTAGCCATATATCAGCGGATTTTTCTTCAGAGAAAAACTAAAGATTTTGGACGGAAGATGCAACAGAGAGGATGCTACGAAAGTGTCTTCAATCGTCGTATCCCCAGAGGGAGCTTTGAAGAAACCTTGGTTGTCCGTGTTATCCCAGCTATGTCAGGACGGAGAACCACTCTTTCTTTGCAAGAGCCGCATAGACTCGCATATATCGTCTATGTACCGGCAAAGTCGTGAAAACTCAGATCTCAACATAGGTTCTCTCGGGTGCCGCGACTTTTTCGGCAGGAGGAACTTCGTCATGGATGGAACGTGAGACGGATGCCGCCACCAGGAACAGAATTGTGCCACTTGCTATAAAAGCGACTCTCAGTCCGAAGTGCGCCCCGATATAGCCTCCGCTAATTGGTCCGACCACATTCGCGAGGATATAAAAGCTGGAGGCGATTCCCATGATTGCGCCCCTCCGATCAGGTTCCGCATGCTTACTGATGAATGAGTAAAGAGGAGGTATGATTCCCCCGATGCACAAGCCCAAGATCGCTCGCAGGACGAAGAGAGGATAAATGGTGAAAGCCACCGCGTGAAGGAGATACGCGAGTCCGCCTCCCGCCGAGGCGACCATGAGATTCCTTCGATAGCCCTTTCGGTCGTTTCTTTTTCCCCACCAAGGCGAAGAGATCGTGCTGAAGATCCCGACCGTTGAGAAAATCACCCCAGCAATTGTTGAAACATATTCCTTGCTCACCTCCATTGTCTCCACGAAGAGCGCAAAGATCGGTTGCACCATGCCGATTGCAATTTGTGAGAGCATGATCAGAAGAAACGCGGCTTTCAATGGGGTGGAGGCAAAGCTGTACCTGTAATTGTCCAGGAGTGAATGGCTCTCCGTCGGCCTGGACTCAGTTGGAATCTCGTCAACTTTGGCGACGACGAGAGTACCACTGGCTAGACAAAGCGCTGCAACAATGAAAAAGATAGGTCTATACCCGATGACGTCTGCCATAGCCCCGCCGATCATCGGACCTAAAACAGTGCCCGCAGCAGTCGCGGTTTGCAGTATGCCAATAGCATAGCCTGTTCGCTCTCGCGGCGCTGTTACAGAGACGAGCGCAAGCGCCGCAGCAATAAAGCCACTCACCAGCCCTTGAACCATCCGGAACATAAAGAGCTGCTCAACATTCTGCGACAGGCCAACGAGACCCTGAGAGATGGCAAGTCCAAAGATCGCACGTACGACCATGAGCTTTCGTCCATAGCGGTCGCCGAGCCAGCCCCAGATAGGAGTCATGAAGAGCGACACCATGAACGGGCCCGCGAACGCCAACCCGCTCCAACGTGAAACCTCCACCTCATCCGTGACTCCCAACTCACGAATGAAGAATGGAAGGAAGGGAACCACAAGGCTCATTCCCATCATTGCGAGAAACTGCGCAATCCAAATAACCTGAAGATTCTTCCGCCAGGATTCCATGCTTGTGGATGTGCCTTCCTCTGGATGGTTGCGTGTCCTTACTTCATTGTGAGTGCTCCTACTTCAACGGCCTTGTTCAAGAGTTCTTCGACCTTGTCGAGTTTGACAGTTCCATAATAGAATTCTCCAGCTGAAATGGCTTCTGCACTCACAGCGTTGTAAATGTCTAGGTAGCTGTTCTTTCCATTGACAAGATTGAATACTTCATATCTCATTTCGGGATGAATGCCCGATACGCCCCTGACTTTCCCGCGCTTCTCAAAGTATGCAGAAACGTCCAGAATGTTTGCAGGGATTTTTTTCGCGAGTTCTTCCTCCTTTGTCGAAAGCTTTAGCGAAGGTGTTTTAGAGTGTCCCGTGATAAGCTCATAATATCGATCGAGTCTCTTGTAATAAGAGTCCTCGAGGGCAGCCAGATCTTCTTGGAGCGAGGAAAGGTATGCCAGCTTCCCGCCTGATGGGTTTGCGAAGACCCGGACCGATTCTATCGCCCGTCCCTCACGGATGAAAGCCTGATGGATGAGGTTTCTGCTCGACTTATAGGCTTCCTCAACATTGCCAGTTCTATTCTTCTCGAGATTCCTGAGTGAAGTATTGAAATCTACGTTGATTCGCTTCAGACCCATTGAGAAGACTTCCGAGGAAAGTGTCGGCACATGTTCATCACTGGCATCCGCAATGTAAAGTGCGGCTGCGGCCACTATGAAAGCATTCCGCTTCAGCTGCGTCTGGTCGATTTGCCAGAGGTCGTCATCGGTTGAGTGAATATAGTCGTCAGGCATGTTCGTTAGTGTCACGCCGGGGATGCCGATGATTCCTTCGTTGAAAACGAGGTGGTCGGTGCTGTTGAAATACGGTACCACACGGGCATCGTAGTGCTCTCGAGTCCCGAGGTGGGAGAGGATGGGCTTCGTAAAGGGCTGAGGCTTGCCGCTCAATGCAGTGGCGAGAAACATCGTGTTCCCATTGACGACGTAGTTCACCAGATTCTCCACGACATCGCTCAGGTAGCTCGGGATGGAATACGGTGTGCGAGTGATGTGTTGCACTCGACTCCCCAAGGATTGTTTTGCTCCGACCATGTCCTCGTTGATGTTCACCAGCATCTTCGCTCGGTCTTCAGGATGGTCACGGAAGTACTGATACTCGGAGGAGATCTCAGTCGTCCACCAGAAGCGGATGTCCCGCACCGGGCGCTCAATCTTTCCTTCCTTGATCAATCGCATCAGCGTCCTTCCAATGTCCAGGATGTTTACGCATCCGGATCCGTCGTCATTGGCTGATGTTTTTTCTTCTTGCAGATGTGCCGTGAGGACAATTTGCTTGTCGTGGACCTTCGAGCCAATGATGAATGCCTCAACGTACTCCTGCGTCGGCGGATCTTTGAATCCTGCGTCGATGACGACCTTCACGGTTACCTTCCCATTCTTCAACATCTCCTGGAGCATCTTCCCTTTACGAGGGGAGACCATGAACCCAAATGTTCCCGGTTTCCCATCCTCGCTCTCGTACTGAATGCCTGTCCAGGCGACCTGATCTGGCCGCTCGATCATGGTGCTCGTTCGGGGAAAAGTATGATACACGGATGACACGACACCAAGCGCGCCCCGTTTCCAGACCGCTTCATTCATTGCTGCGGCGGGAGAGCCAGACGTGAGAACGATTTTTCCTTTCACATCCTTTCCTTCGTATTCTTTTTCTGTTCCTTCACCCACATCGACAAGCTCTGCCGTACTATTCGTTGATCGGGAGTTTGTCGCCAATGCCACCGCATACTCGGCATAGCTTCCCAACTTCATCTCTTTTGGTTCAACGACCCAAAGCTCGCCACTCGTCGCGCTCCAGCTTCGGCCAGAGAACTTTTGTGAAACCAGCTTGACCTCCTCCAGACCGTACTCTTTTGCTTTCTGTTCGATGAAGAGCGCAGCCTTGTGGAAATCTTCGGAGCCGCCCGTCCGATGGTAATGAGCAAGCCATCGGAGATTGTCGTAAGCAAGATCTCCGGAGAGCTCGTTTACTAGATTTCGCTCCACGTTCTCAGAAATGAATGGCGTCTCCTGTGCCATTGCTTCGTCCATTGGTGCGAAAAGAACAAGGGGTACCAATAGAGCTGCGAGGAATGTGAAGAACCTCATATGAACCTCCTCTTGAATGTTGAGTTTGACAGCAAGATGCCGGGTTGAGGTGTGGGAGTTCTTAAGGGTAGGAGAGTGGGTCATCCTTTGTGTAGAGATGAGAATGGGGACTAATTTGTCATAGGGAGTAGTAGACCGGAAAAGGACAGTTCACAAGCGGAAATTTTTGTCGCGAGCAATATAGGCAATGGTGAGCACATATTCAACGCCCTGCTAAGAAGCATCCAGCGGCTCATTGATTCTCTTGTCAATTTGTTCTATATTTTTTCCCAATTCAGAGAAGAGAGAATTGCATTGCAAATTCGGATCGTGCTAGATTGCGAAGAGTCCTTCAAGAAGAAGGCTGCCTACACTCTTGAGACTTTCTGTCAAGTACTTGGATTGCCTCATCGTCTCTCACGAGCTAACGAAGTCTCACCCACCGACATTGTCATCTGGTATGGACCTACTCAGTCAAGTCTCTCTGCTCGAGTCCTTTTCATCCAGGCGAGTGCGGAAGCTCCGCGTCTTTTTCTCGAGAGAAGAGGACTGGATGTTTCGAAGGCGAGAAGGTTTGTTTTGTTTGGTGAAGACTCAGTAGCTCTTTTCTTTGATGAGAAGTTTGCAAGAGACTCCACGGAGATAGTCTCGGGCGATGATCGTTGTCGACAAATCCACGTGGACATCGTCGCATCGGCCTTCTATTTTCTTTCCTGCTGGCAAGAGATCACTTCGACAGAGTGCGATCGACACGAGAGGTTCCCGGCTACAGCGAGCCTTCAATATGGACTTGGCCTTCTCGAGACTCCGGTCGTCAACCAGTATGTTGAGATTCTCCGAAGGGAGATCGAGAAGTTGCTCGGACACCAGATCGAGCAGAGGCCGCGTTTTGGTGGGAAGGAATTCGCCATCTGTATGACACATGACATTGATTACATCAGAAAGTGGACCTTGGGGATATTGTATCGGGAGTTAGTCCAGTATTTCCTGCTCGGAAGAGAGGACGGAGGTTTGGGAAAGAGGTTCGAACGCCTGAAAGCCTTTCAAAGAGCGGTTTCAGCACGGAACGATCCGTTCACGTGGTCGCTCGAGAAAATCCTGACAGTTGAGAGAGATCTAGGTGTTCATGCAACTTATTTTCTCAAAACTGGTGTCACCAGCAGACACGATGTCAGTTATCGGATCAAGGATGGATATGTACGGAAGTTGCTAAAAACACTTGAGTTTGACGGACATGAGATAGGGCTCCACCCAAGTTACCACACCTTCTTAAGTACAGCAAAAATGCGAGGAGAGAAAGAGAGGCTAGATGAGGTGCTTGGAAGAAAGTCGAATGCTGTGAGACAGCATTTCCTGCGCTTGCGTATTCCAGAGACGTGGAAGATCCAGGCTGAGTTAAATTTTCAGCACGATTCCACACTTGGTTTCCCTGATCACGAAGGATTTCGGGCTGGAATCTGCCATCCCTTCCGGCCTTACGATGCCTCACAGGATGTCGTGGTGGACTTATGGGAGATCCCTCTCCTCGCAATGGACGGGACATTTCAATCATATAGGAATAAGTCAGCTGGAGAAAGCTTGGACATTATCAGATCGCTCATCAAGGCAGTGAAAAGGTACTGCGGCGTTGCTGTTTTGCTTTTCCACAATACATGTTATGACAATCTCGATTTTCCAGACTGGGGGAAAGTTTTTGAAGACACGCTCCATTTTGCACTCGGTGAGGGGGCTTTCGTCGGTAGTGCCGAAGAAATTCTAACCTCTTACCTCGAATCATTGAACCGGCCTATCCGGCAATGAGCGTCTATTTCTTTCTCATCATCCAGCAGCTCATCGCCGGCGGGACTCACATCGTTGCGAAGGCTATTCTTCGCGACATTGACCCTGTCACACTCACTTTGCTTCGTGCCATCGTTTCAGCAGTTCTGATGGTTGCAGTTTTCTTGATCAAGGAACGTCAGTGGAAGATTGAACGAGGAGATTACCTAAAGGTCATCTGGCT
>CAYHSB010000028.1:5716-13399 GCA_964359185.1 uncultured Chitinophagales bacterium | reverse complement strand
ATATCCGAATTCTGCGCGAACTTCACGTGCGATTTGCAGCCAGCGGTCGAAGCGCCCGGGGTGATGTTCGCAGGTATGCGTGTCCTTGAGTACTATCTCCATCACGCAACCGTGGGCCTGCGTAACGCTCACCGCGTGGCGGATGTAATCGCGGACCATTTCTTCGTTGAAGTCGCCGACTAGATGTGCGGGATGGGGTTTCCATGAGAAGGTGTAGTCGCCTTTCAACTTCTCGGCGCACGCGTCCACATCCGCGAACGGCGAGATGGAAATACGGCGGATGTTGGGGATACTGAAAACATCCCCGAGCTTGCCGGTGAGATCGTCGCAACAACCGTAGCCGTTCAGCCCGAAGGGTTCCAAGAGCCGCTTCTCGTATTGCAGGATGAACTGAGCGTGCATGTCGGGCGAGACCGCGTCCATTTCCTGAGCCTCGGCGCTCGCCCACATGTCGCAGGGACGCACATGTTCAGGATCGAAGCCCGGTGCGGGCAGTTCATTTGTGTAGCCGTTGCCGCCGGAGCTCTGGTAGGTGCTGTCGTTGTTAAGCGAGAGTAGGTTCTGTTCGATGTACTGCTGCAAAACGTGCTGGTGCCCCTCCATCATAAACACCATCGCGTCGTGGAGCATCTGCGGGTTGAGCACCATGTCCATCATAACCTCTTCAAGACCACGCAATGCGGTATAATCCCCCATCATGTGATAGGAAATGTGCGCCACGCCCTTGAGCTTGACGTCCAGGATGTCACCAAAGACGTCCTGTGCTTCTTTGAGGACTTGCTGCGTGGCAGCTTCGTCGTAGGTGATTTCAGGAAATCGCAGCTTCTTGAGTTCGGCCGGCTCCTTGATTACCGGGTCGAAGCGCCATGACCCGCGGGCGTCGGGACTCTCGATCCGTCGGGGCTCCAGCCCCCAGCCAGAGTTGTGGATCACCTTGTCAACGATCCACTCCTTCTCGATGACGGTGTCGTCCTGAAAGTGATCGTGGTAATACAGACGGCTGCGTAGGCGCAATTCGATGTCGCGCGCCCGGGCTCCTTCGCATTGCAGATCGTGAGCTGTCAACAACTCCTCCCACGATCCTTCGGGAAAGACCAAAATCATCGGACGTGTGGTCTTGAGACTGTTGTGCTGCCTCCACAGGTCGCGGCGCTCCGCCTGGATAGGCAAGGCCGCGATGTCGGCAACGCGTTTCGCCAAGCCACGAATGATGTTACGGTCGGTCGGCGAAATCGTTTCTCTCCTTTGGTCTGAAAGCTGGAGACTGACACTTGAAGCCATAAGCAACTTTCGTTGAGTCTTTACGGATGCTCGGGATTGGTATTATCTGAAATCTTATCGTTTGCCGTGGAAATTCTAAGTTAGTTGAGAGAATGTACTAAGAACCGTGAGTATCCGCAAGGTGAAAGTGCAAAAGCCAAAGCTATCGGACCAGATCGCTCTAGCCGAAGGTCATGGCGGCATGAGCGTGCCTAGTCTAATCGATTCCTAGACACGGATTCAAACGGAAGGGTGAAGAGCTGGAACCTGAGTTCTCTTACTCGTACCTCAACGACTCAACGGGGTCAACGCTTGCGGCTTTGCGTGCGGGAAAGAGTCCAGCGAGAAGACCAACGAGGGCGAGGATACCACTCGTGAAGAACATCACTGTGTTGGAGAGAATCGGCCGACCGAGGAATTGCATGGCACCATCTTCGGCGGGAAGCATCCGCACAATAGAGACCACGCCCCATGAGAAAACCACTCCGATTAGCCCACCAATGAACGCAATGAGGAGCGCCTCAAAAATGAATTGAGAGAGTATGTAGCGGCGCCGCGCTCCGACAGCCATCTTGATACCGATCTCTCTCGTCCTTTCCTTGACAACAACGTACATGATATTTGCTACGCCGACTCCGGCGATGAGAAGCGTGAGGAATCCGACCGAAGCCAGGAAGATCTCGACACCCAAAGCGATTTTGTTGTTGAGCTTTTCGTTCTCTATGAAATCCCATATGAAAAGGGCACGCTCGTCCGCGGGATCGAAACGATATTTCCTCCCCATCACCCGGTAGAGCTCGCTCTTCACAAACGCCTGCTGGCTTGGATCGCTCGGCCGTACCACTAAAGAGTTAACATACTTGTTGCTGTACATTGTCCGGAACGTGCTATAGGGGATAATTGCGCGGCGCGTATCGGGACCGTTGTTCATGGATGTCTGTATCTTCTTCTGCATTACGCCTACCATCGTGAAGGGGACGCCGTCAACCATCAGCGTTTTCCCGATCGGATCCTCATCGCCAAAGATTTCCTTCGTAATGACTGCCCCGAGGAAGATCACCCTTCGTTGGAGCAGGACATCGGCATCGTCGAGGAATCGGCCGCCTGCTGCCGGATACATCCGACGCATTTCTTCAAACCCCGGATTGACCGCTTCGCACTCAGTCGTGATCATGAACTTTCCGTAGGTCAGGGTCACGTTTTTCCGATACTGAGGACTTGCGAGATCGATCGCGGGAATGGATTCCTTCAATGTCTCAAGGTCCTCTTCGACGAAACGGATGCGCCTTCCTTTTGGCAAGCCTTCGAATACCAACCCGGTCTCTCCACCCCACACGATCATGATGCGGTCGCCTGCATTGAGCAAGCCGTTGGTCATCTGCGTACTTAATCCTTCCCCAAAAGAGAGGAGAAGAACAACCGAGACGGTTCCCCACGTGATCGCGAGCAGGGTCAGGAAGGCTCGGAGTCGGTGAGCCTTCAGGTCGTGAACAAATTCTCTCAGGAGTTCAAGCCACATATTTCATTTACGATTTCCGATTTGCTGATTTTCGATTTGGTTTTGAGAGTAGACTTTTTTTGAATGGGCAATTGACAATCGAAAATTGGAAATGTCTAAGCTCTCAGGCAGTCGACGACGTTCAAGTTCGCAGCGCGCCTTGCCGGCATCAAGCCTGCGAAAAGTCCAATCACGGAAAGAACAATGACGGTCGCAGCGACAACTTCGAGTGAGAGCACAGGCGTCCCAACAAAATCTTTTATTGGAATGAACTGTAAGAGTTGAATAATGCCATATGCAATAACGAACCCGATCGAGGAGCCGATCCCGATGATGAAAGCCGTTTCCATAAAAAACTGGAAGAGGATGTTTGACTTCTTCGCACCGACCGCGCGCTTCACCCCGATCTCTCTTACCCTCTCTTGTACGACGACAAACATAATGTTCGCAACACCTACGCCCGCAACTCCGAGGGTGAAGCTCCCAATTAAACCCATGAAGATGTTGAACCCGAGAAAGAAGTAGAAGATGAACTTATCAAACTGGGATGTGTCCCATATCCAGATAGCATCCTTGTCAGCCGGATTAAACCTATTGCGTTGTCCCAGGACTTGACGGACCTGTTCATTGACTTCTTCAGTGTGAGCAGGATCTGCTGCCTTGTAAATGATATTTGTAAGCCGAACCTGCCCGAATACCGAGGAGTAGGTGCTTGCAGGAATGAAGATGCGATCCTGGTCGCGTGTGTTGTAAGAAGAGTTCTGCGTCTTCTTCATCATCACGCCGATGACTGTGAACGGGACGTCACCTACATAGACCAACCTCCCAATTGCGTCTTTGTCGCCGAAGAGAAAATCCTTTACCTTGTTCCCGAGTACTACGACCCTTCGCCGCTGCTGCAGGTCGATATCATCGATGAATCGTCCTCCCATCTCGGGAATGATATTCCGCATCTCGCCGTAGATCGGGTAAATGCCCGTGACTCCGGGGCTCAGGATGTTCTCGCCGAGACGAACGGGGGTGCGCCGAGTGTATTCAGGACTTACCGCAGCGATCTCCCGTACCCGTGCAGCAAGGAGTTTCGCATCGTCCTCGACGAAAGTAATTGGACGGCCTGTCCCGAATCCCTCAAAGGGTTTCGTGGTCTTCCCCGGGAACATGATTGCAATCTGTTCGCCGATGCCGTGCATGTTCGCACTCAACTGTTTCTTGAATCCCACACCGAACGCAATGAGCACGATGATGGCAACCGTTCCCCACACGAGCCCGAAGGTTGTTAAGAAAGCCCGGAGCTTCTGCGCCTTCAGATCGCTAATGAATTCTGTGATGATTGTGAGGAAGTGGTCCATGAGCTATTGTCTCAATGGTTTACTTAACGAAGCACCAACCATGCCAAGCCACCAACAATGATTGCTGCTCCTCCAGCAGCAATACCGAATCCTACTTTAGCAATCTTTTGAAAACTCCATCCCACATTGAAGTCCATTGGGACGTAGGTGCAGAGCGAGGTGTCGGGAATTCCTGTGTTAAAAAAACTTGTCATAAGACGCTGGGTTGCTTCCGGTCTTACGCTCCACACGTCATCAATGTGACCCATTTCAGATAGGATGACCTGTTTGCCTCGAGTGAGATAGGGTAAAAGCTCTTTCGTAGCAGCTTCTGCCGGACTGGCAAAATCGATGCTTCCACTTATGAGCAGGGTTTGCACATCAGACGGTTGCAGTTTACGGAATTCTTCAGGTATTGGCTTCACAGGCCAAAATCCGAAACGAACGGGGCCCCACAAGAGTTTTCCCATGGGTGAGCCTATGATTGCATCAGGGGGATCCATTTCTGTAAAATAATCGCGGGATGAATCGAAATCTGCACTAACTCCTTTTGACAGGAGGTCGCCCCAGGTCATTGCAGAAGGCGCCGTAAAATTATATGCCATGGACATCAACGCCAGACCACTCGGATCTCCTTTTTCGGCGGCAACATATGCATCAAAAACCAGAGCAGATGTATTGCGATGATAAAGGAGAAGAAATGTAGTGGTTCTCACCTTACCCGGATTGATATTGAAAAATAGCCACCTACGAGGCATATTGTGGGCAACATTCCGCATCGTAGCTAGAAGATCGGGGGTGCGAGCGGACATCACAGAGTCTCTTGCCCACAAGTCAGCGTAGTATTGTAATTGTGCGTCGATTCTTCCAGGCTCCCAGACCATGTGTCCAGGCGGATTAACCCCAATCATGACCGAGCGATAAATCCTATCCGGATGCTTCAAAGCATACAGATATGCTACTCGTGTGCCATAGCTCACGCTGTACAGGTCGATCCGCTCGTAGCCCAAGGCAGTCCGTGCAGATTCCATATCCTCGATCACTTCCATCATGGTGTAACCATCAATGTCAATCCCTTCCTTGATTAGTCGGGATGCACAGTCCGTCCAAGCTTCAGCTATATTCCTAAGAGTCTTTTCACCCAAGAGATCGCCGCCTTCTCCTTTGAGTGCCTTTTCAACCTCTGGACAATCAAGTACGGATGAGCCATCCACACCTCTATACCCAACTAACACGACATCATGGTTAGAAAGCAAAGAATCCGACGGTCTCCATTTCATGTTACTGAGACCCGGTCCTCCTGTGAGACGAAAAATCGGTTCAGCAGGCTTGTTGCCTGAAGCATGTATTCGGATAACGGGTAGTTTGATGAGACGGGCATCAACCTTGTTGCGATTCTCAGGAACCACGAGTGTGCCAAAGTCAGCATTGTATTTGTTGGATTCCGTTTCGAATGTACCAGCCTTCAGCACCAGGTCATTAGCCTTTGCATCGAATGGAGCATCAGGATACGTGATCATGCTACTGGCACAGCCAAACATCATCACTGCAAGGATGAGGATAACAACGATCTGTGAGTTGCACAATCCTCTATCCTCTTCTCGAGTCTTCACGTTGCTGTCAGAGATGATTTCCGTAGAAGGAAAGTTGACAAATATCCACCCGCTCTTGGCGAGGTCTCGTCTCGATTAGCTCGAGACGGACAATTCGCATTTCGAAATCCGAAATTAACATCACTCGATCTTCTTCACCGGCTTCTCCAGCACCTCATCCCCTTCTTTGAGTCCCTGCACGACCTCGATGCTGATCGCGTCGCTTAACCCAGTTTTGATGTAACGCTCTTCATCCTTTCCGGGAGCAAGAAGAATCTTCACAAATGCTGAGTCGCGTCTGAACGTGACAACTCTTTCGGGGACTGTGAGAACACTGTCCTTTTTCTGGATGATGATGCTTGCGTTTGCAGAGTAACCCGCTCGCAGCACTGCATTTCGAGTAGCCGGGATCAAAATCTCAATTGGAAATACAGTCGCGTTCTCTTTCTTCTCCGCCTTCAACCATATCTTCCGAAGTGTTCCTCTGACCGTATCACTGGGGAGCGCACCGACCTTTATCTCTGTGAGCATCCCTTCTTTCAGTTTCCCCACGTCAATCTCGTCAACAGTGCCCTTGAATTTCAGCCGCTCCATGTTAGCCATTTTCATTAGCACAGTCCCTTCTTGATACGATGTCAATGGCGTAACGGGATCACCAACTTCGACAGCTTTGCTCAGAACGTATCCGTCGATAGGAGCTTTGACAATGGACTCAATCTCCGTGCCTTCGATTATCACCTTTCCGCTTTCGAAGAGCGCGAGCTTCTCTTTTGCGATCTGAAGGCGCAGCTCTGCCTGCTGGAAGCTGCGCTCGAAATCTTCAAATTCCTTTGCAGCGATCATCTGCTTCTTCACAAGTGACTCCTGCCTCACACGTTCTTTAGTCATGTTGACCAATTCCACCTCTGCCAGCTGGACCTGGCGCTTCGCGTCTGCAAGCTCTAACGGTGTCGGGTCGGGTTTCACTTCGAGGAGCAGTTGTCCCGCCCTGACGTATGTTCCAACCTCGGCGAAGATGTGCTTCACGACACCTGAGACCTTGGATTTAACGGAGATCTCGTTCTCTGGCTCAATCGTGCCAACAGCGAGAGCTTTGACGACGATGTTCCCTTTTTGCACCTTCAGTTTGGGCAGAGCATCCTTGTTTGAATCAGAAGATTTGCCGAAGAATACAAATCCGCCAACCGCGAGAATGACAACGGCAAACGATCCGAAGAATATCTTCTTTTTCATTGTAAGTGCCATAAGACGTGGAACAGAGATGATCTAACGGAGTAGGGATCCTGCTGCTTTAGATACGGCACTGGAAAAAAAATGTTACGTGCGCCTGAATACGGGCCGCAGGCATCCTGTGGGTTGGACTTCGGGGATCAAGGGAAGGTTGCGGAGTTGAGACGCCTTCTGCCCAGTTACCGTAGAGACCTCACAGTCGTCGGGGTTAGGAACCACGGAATATGGCGCCCTCTCGCTCGAAAATCTTTGCACAAGCGTAAAGACTCAGACCTGCAAAGACGATCAGTGAAAGATACACCTCCACCAACAAAGCTGGCCCAACAGTTCCAGCGATGATTGCTTTCGTCGCAAGAGAAACGTTTAGAATCGGAATCAGAGCTGTTGTCGTGTTCAGACTCATTCCTGGCATCAATCCGAGGAAAGCAGGCACTATGACAAGAATCATCATAGGACTGATGATACTCTGCGCCTCCTTATATGACTTCGCATAGATAGATAAGGATAGCAGGATTGCTGCGAAGAACACGGTTAGAGGTAAAAGAAGAGAAATCAGCAACGCTATCGACTGAAATTCAAGAATGCTGAGAATAGTCTGGAGCAGTTCTGATGGAATTTCTCTGACTTGGCTTATCCCCACGTATAGTCCAAGGAAGGAAATGGCAGCAGAGAGTATCCCCGTTAGAACAACGACTCCAAACTTGCCAAGGAGGATCTGGAATCGCCCCGCCGGTGAAGTCAAAAGCGTCTCGAGCGTTCCCCTTTCTTTTTCACC
>CAYHSB010000028.1:0-5616 GCA_964359185.1 uncultured Chitinophagales bacterium | reverse complement strand
AGGCTATCCGCTTCGATGAGCGACCGACCGCTGTCAACCGTAATGTTTTCGATCAATTCTATGTCATTTCTGTCCAGCAAAGATTGCCTGAAGTCCGCCGCGTTACCATGCGTCAAGAGCCCAACCTTCAACGTCTTTTCCTGGGCTTTCTTCATTTGAGATATCATGATTCTTGACGAGATGCCAATGAGAATTGGAAAGAGCAAAAGCGGAACGACCACCATTGTAATCATCGTCCGGCGATCTCGAATTGAATCGATCAATTCTTTCTTGAAGATTGTTATGATCGTCTTCATGACTGAGCCTCCTCGACCAATCTGATAAACTCTTCTTCCAGCGATCCAGTTTTCATCTGACTCTGAAAATCCTTGTAGGCACCGCTATAACAAAGCTTTCCGTTGTGAATAATCGCGAGGTCATCGCTGAGAAGACTCACTTCGCCCATGATGTGCGTCGAAAAGATAACCGTCTTCCCTACTGCCTTGCAGTTTCGGATTAACTCGATAATGTGCTTCGAGGTGATAACATCTAAACCAACCGTAGGCTCATCAAACACAATGATCTCAGGATCATGAATCATGGTGCGAACGACGGAAACTTTCTGACGCATACCAGTCGAAAGTTTTCCAATACGACGATTCGCAAATTCATGCACACCGAGGAGACTGAATAGTTCTTCCCTGCGCTTCAGAAATGAACTTTTGTCCATATGATGCAAATCAGCATAGTACTTAACCAGCTCATTCGGCGTCAGTCTTTCATATAGCTTGGTGGTTCCCGTGAGAAACCCCAGCTTACGCCGAACCTCTTGCGGCTGTTTTTCAACATCAAATCCGGCGACAGTGATAGAACCCGATGTCGGCTTCAGCAGTGTGGCGATCATGCGCAGGGCGGTAGTTTTCCCGGCACCGTTCGGTCCCACGAGCGTGAAGATTCTTCCGGGCTGGCAAGTGAAACTGATACCCGCAACCGCATTCACTTCGCCATCTCGATGCTTATTCCCTATTTCTTTCTTTTGTTCACGGGAGAGCTTGAAAGTCTTCCACAGGTCTTTGACAACTATCATGATAGTTTCCTTTCTCCGTTCAAGTTAGGAGAGATATCACATGGGGCAGAATGCAATGAGCAATTAAGATGGCCGCTTGATGGCCACGGACTCGCGGCTCCTCCATCTTCATGGTGTCCGCTGCCGGCACGCGTGATTCGCGTTTGGCGAGCAGCGGATCACCTGGTTGACTATTTGATCTTTTTCCCTGGAATGTCCCTTCCATTCTGGTGCAGAACCAAGTGGGTTACTTGTCCTTTTTCGTCTTTGACAAATGTAATCTGTGCGTCTACGACTGTGTAGAAGAACTCAGTCTCTGATTCCGGGAACACCTCGAACTTCGACTGTCCCGTAGCTTGAGCAAAGAGTCCGTCTCCCTCTTTGGTGATGGCGATGATGAAGTTGGGAGCAAGCTCATACTGACCCACATAGGCGTCATAGATTCTGGAGTCTAGTTTGATTGCCTTGTGTTCCTTAGGAGGCTCAAACTTCGCCAGCTCATATTTGTTCTCGATCAAGTGCAAACCGATATCATCTATGTCGTTGGCAGAGTTGGATAAGACAACAACACCAATGCGCTTCTTTTTGTCGAAACCAATGAAACTGTGGTACCCGCCAGTTCCGCCGTTGTGCCACACGATCTCTGTTCCATATTTGTTTAGCACGTGCCAGCCAAGCGCAATCTCCAGATCAGGTTGGCCAGTATTCTTTTGAACAAGATGTGTCCTGTTCATAGCTGCCGATAAGTCAGATTTCATCAACCCCAGATTCGCAGCCACGAATCTAAGCATATCGTTCACGGTCGAACGCAAAGCGCCGGCACCTGCCAAGGTGGGAATATCCCAATTCATCACTGGCATCCCGGCTTGATTATGTCCAGTAGCAAGGCTTGCTTGATGTTCTAGCGATAGCTTTATGCTTGTGCTACCCATCTCGAGTGGAATGCATGTGCGTGACACCACCATGGTCTCGTAATCTGTCCCCGCCTTCAGGGTCAAGATGTGGCCTAAGAGTCCAACACCAAGATTAGAGTATTCGTATTGGGAGCCGATGTCTCTGGTTAGGGAATAGCTCGAGAGGAATTCATACATATTCTCGACTGTATAATCGGCGTACGGATTGTTGACATCCTTTGGAGAGAGGTTACCAGGCAATCGTGGAAGCGCCGAAGTATGCGTGGCCAAGTGTAGAAGCGTGATTTCTTTGCCGTCCTTGCTGGGAACTTTAACTGACTTCGGAAGAAATTTTGCTATCGGATCGTCAAGGCTCAGTTCGCCACGTTCCACCATGTCTGCCAGCAAGAGTGTAGTGAAGACTTTGCTAATCGAACCAATTTCGAAAACAGTGTTACCATCAACCTCCTGACTGCCTTCCCGTCTCAACTTACCGTAGCCGACGACTCTGCTCCCTTTATCAATCA
This sequence comes from uncultured Chitinophagales bacterium, assembly GCA_964359185.1. Taxonomy (GTDB): domain Bacteria; phylum Bacteroidota; class Ignavibacteria; order UBA10030; family JAHEZR01; genus CAYHSB01. Next base: position 3,151 of record CAYHSB010000028.1, on the reverse strand, counting down.
CGAGCCCAACGACTATACCGACACTTTTCTTGTCATTGTCGACTCGCTCCAGCAGGATTCTTTTGATTTCAGCCGCGGCTGTATCATCCTGACCAAGAAGTACGTATTGAGGTAGTAAAAATAAGCAACACAATAAGGAAAAACGCTTGAATACATCGTTCATATTCTTGACTCCTATCGGACTGAAACCAACGAAGCAACATCAACCTAACCCGCCCACTCCGCACCAAGATAATCCTTCCATGCTGCTTCTCTGCTTACGCGTCTCCAGCCGCACTAGTGCCATTCCAACTATCAATTGCTAATCCCGCCACAAGAAAGCGTGGCGGGATGCTCATTCCAACAGTAATTTTACCTTCACTTTGTTCGGTAAAATTAGTTGGAATGGCACTAGCATTCTCTCTCAATCTTCACTTGCGGCCTGGCCAGTCACAAGCGGATCTTATCTACCTTTAGAACTTGCTCTGGCCCGCCACCAGCAGGATAAGAAAAGAAGACCGACCAGACCGAATAGCGCGAATACCCATCCCGGCCACCAAAAACGTAGAGTGGCGACGATGTTTACGGCCCAGAACGAAGCAAAGCCGACTAAGAGGAGTGCGCCTCCAGTTCCTTCCCATCTCCAAGCTACGATTATGCCCAGCAACATGATGACAAAAGCGACCATGAGAAGCGACTCCGTTGTAGTTAACTTGGACGGATTAGGAAAACCTTCTCCGATGGCAAAAGCTGCAACGAGCAAAAGGAGGAGAGTGCCCAGAATTCTGGCGGTCCAACGGATGATCTTCACCGCTCGATCTTCGAAACCTCTCGATGTCTCCATATCATTCAATCGGCGATGGCTGGTACTCTTCAGCACGCACCATTGCTTACTTTCTCGGGAATGCTATTCTGTGGCTTGGGACCTTCTAGAAGGGAAAGTTCGTCAATGGCCCTGTCTGAAAATTTTCAGACAAATCTAACAAGATAAACGCATTGAATCAAGGGAGGGAAAGACAGAGGACGAACTGCTTGATGAGATCCATGAGGTGCCGCGTCTTCGCCACGCAAGCACAACCGCGGGAGACGAAAGTATTTCTCTGATGTCTCCACTTGGGGGGTAGATCAGAAGCCTTTGGAATCCGCTTTTTTCTGCGCAGCCCTTCTTCGCTCTTCGCTCGGGGTGCGCTTCTGCTTGTTCCAGTAGAAGTCATGGGGAACCTTGCGCGGCTTTGGTTCGAGACCGAAGATCAGGATGTAAGCGCGACGAGGGATGTCGCTCAGGTTCGGACCTGTATAATGGAGGGTTCTGGATTGATGAAATGTCGCCCCACCGGGCGGCAGAGGGCAGATAGCTGATCTTGAAGGATCTACTTCATCTACTTCGAGTCCGTGAATACGCGGATCGTAGTTGATGGTGTGATGCGGCAGGACCTCAAGTTTATGGCTGCCCGGGATGAACTGCATGCAGCCGTTCTCGGCAGTCGCCTCCTGAAGCGGCATCCAGATGCTCAGAGAAGTGTAATCGAAGTTTTCGTCCCAATAAGCTTCGTCCTGATGCCACGGTGTTTGGGCCCCGATCCGCGCCGGCTTGAAGATTGCGTGTTCTCCAAGAGGCCTCATTGCAGGACCCAATAACTGTTGTGCCATCGAAGCGGCATTGACCCGGAATTGGATCGACTCCAACTCAGGAGCGTACTTCACCGGCTCGAGTATCTGGGGCAGAATGGCTTCGCGATCCTCTTCGTCGGTTCCTGCAAGGTCGAACTGGTCACCCACCTCCCTACCTGCACGCTGCTGGAAAAGTCGATCATAAATGATACGGAGACGTGCAACCTCCTCCTGACTGGTGATAGCGTTGATTGGGAGGTAACCCTCGCGATGGAAGAACGCGGTCTGTTCCTCGGTGAGAAAAAGATTTGGCTCAGGTTTGGTCATGCAAAACTATCTGAAAATGGAATCAAGTGGTAGATTTTATCCCCCTTCGGAGGAAGGGACCCACTGACTCTCTTCAACGACACTCGAGATCGATCGGGTCTTACTCACCTATTAAGGCTCGATATTCTGGGGATGCTTTGAATTTCTTGAACTGGCCATCACTCCTGATAACGGCCACAAAGCCGGGATCGAGCTTTAGAACATTCTTCACCTCTTCGATCGCTTTCGCAGTATCTCCAATAGCCCAGTTCGCAAGAGCCAAATCGTAATGACTCCAAATGTACCAGGGATCGATTCCAACAGCACGGTTGAGCGTTTCCACTGCATTCTCGTTCTCGCCGTTCCGAAGCTGTGAATATCCCTTTAAGGCAAAGACAACCGGGTTCTTCGGGTCGAGCTCGATAGCTTTATCATAAGCGGCGATCGCAGCAGAGTAGTTCTTCGCGTGATAATGGATGACACCAATACGAAGTTGTTCGCTTGCTTCAGCCGTGCGCCCGAGATTGATTCTCATGGAATCAATAGAATGTTTTTGAGCATCAACCGCCTCTTGCGCTGATTGTAATTCTTCGGACTTTGTCCTCAAACTTTGTGCTTCCCAGACGGTCCAGAGTGCCAAAGCTACTACCACCAGAAGTGGAAGACCAATGTACAGGGCAGCTTTGCGACTCTGCTTTTTCCCCTTTGTCTTCACACCATTTATTGGAACTTGTGTCTCTTTGGCCGTCTCCGGGAGGGAGCTATCCTCCCCCCTCAGAGTCTTGCTCATGGCGTCAACTGCGTCTACTACACCCGGAGCACCCTGCAAAGTACTCTTAAGCCCGTCCCTGAGAATTCTAAGCAGTGTAATGTTCGGTTTTGTTTTCGCAAATTCTTCGCCGATTTGGTTTATGATCTCAAGGCACTCCTGTTTCTGTTCGTCAGAGGAGGCCTTGTTGGACATCACCGCTCTTTGGGCTCCCTTCAGAGCCTCGGCAATCTCACTAGGGCCAACAGCCTTCAGGGTTTCAATGACGTAGGTGGAGCGATCTTGGAACACCTGGCCGGAAAGAGCATAGGCATCTTCCTCACTTGTCGAGGTGTCTTTTGCCTTTAGCCTGATCCCTCCTTCCTCAGTGACGACCTCTAGTAGAGGAAGAGGGGCAGACAGTCTGCCTTCAATGAATGCCTTTGCCTCACGAAAGATGTCCGCCAAATCCGCTTTCTCAATAACCTTATCGACCACGAGCCTGAT
>CAYHSB010000027.1:0-14387 GCA_964359185.1 uncultured Chitinophagales bacterium | reverse complement strand
TCAAATCCGGTCATCCACAACTTGACGCTCTCTACCCGAGAGTTAAAGCATTCCTTCTCAATAATGTTACTGAGTACAACATGTTTGGAACGAAAGTCCGCGGCTACCGAACGCCAGACGCACCGAGCCTCTGGATTCGCGACAGTTCCGATATGATGCGAGGGTACAAGTACTGGGAACGCGACATGCGAAGCCTGATAGATCATTTCTCAGAAACGCAGCAAGCGAAGGGATGGGTGTTTGATTACTTCACGATGACGCCCGAGAAAGTACCTTGCGAAAAGGAGAACTGGGCGAAATATGTTCGAGTCCCGACTGAGGCAGACGTGGAGTCCCGTTTCGTTAAAGCGATTTACCTCGCATGGCAGGCAACAGGCGATGATGCCTGGTTAAGGCGACTTCTTCCTCACATGGAAAGGGCCCTGCATTACGCCCTCGCAGACCCGTGGCGATGGGATCCGAAGACGAAACTTGTGAAGCGAGGTCTCACCATCGACACGTGGGATTTCGATTACACCGCTGGGCGTCACTCATGGCTGAATTTTCAAATCACTGATCACACATTTTGGGGAATCATGCATGGTGACAGTTCTGTGTATTACGAGTCTTTCGTAAACATGAGCAAGTTCTACCGACAGCTCCGTAACCACAGGCGTTCCCAGTACTGGAAACGATTTGCAGAAGCATACCGAAGACGAGCGAACAAAGTGAGCTTCAACGGTCGCTTTTACACGCACCATGTCCCTCTTGTTCCTCGTAGGATCGAAGGAGTAGATGAGAGCGAGCAGTTGAGCCTGAGCAATCCGATGGATATTAACCGTGGGCTTGCAACCCACGATATGGCAGTTTCGATTATTCAGGAATATCAGAGACGTCGGGCAAAAACGAAGGCTTTCGCTGAGTGGTTTAGCATCGATCCCCCATTCCCTGCAGGCATCTTTGGACATGAAAAGCTCGTTGAGGGGGTATACTGCAATGGAGGAATCATGCCTCTCGTTGGGGGTGAACTCGCCCGTGCTGCATTCGAACACGGGTTCGAGGACTACGGAGTGAAGACGCTCCTTCAGTACGAGGAGCTGACGCGGAACAACGAGTCATACCTTTGGTACTTCCCCGATGGTCGGCACGCGACGGTTGAAACAAGCACGAGTCCCGATGCTTCTCCTACAGACGCATGGGGTTCATCTGCGATGGTCCACGCACTCATGGAAGGATTGGCTGGGGTCGAGGACGAGCAAAAGCTTTACAAGCACGTCCGCCTTTCTCCTCGTTGGATTGCAGCAAACCGAGACGAGGCAATGGTCTGTTGCGTCTACGGCGCTTCTGGGGCTTCAGTCGAGTACACTTACGCGCACGACAGTATAAAAAAAGAGATCGAGTTGGAAGTCCGCGGAAGAGCAATGGTCGATCTGCATGTGCTTCTCCCGGCTGAGACAAGAGCCACAGATGTTCGTGTACTTGGGAAGAGGGTGAAGTTTACCAACGCGTTCGTAGAAAAGAGTCCTTACGTGGACGCGAGCTTTCCTCTCAAGGGGAAGATCGCTGTCCAAATCAAGTACCACGCAAGATGAACTTCGGGTATCTGAAAGCATCCCGATTCTTTTTACTCCTTTTACTCACTGCCTTTGGTTGGATAGCTTGCGAGAGGGGAGACCATTCTTCATCTGACAAGAGGGTAACACTCAAACTTGTCCACTGGTATGGGGCTCAACGTGACAACTGGCAGAAAGAAATCATCGAACCCTTCGAGAGAGAGCATCCCAACATCAAAGTCGAGATGGACGTTGTCCCCTATGGACTGTACTGCGCAAAGACTCTTGCTTCAGCAGCCTCTGGAGCTCCAATGGGAGACGTAGTGGCGATCGATGATTGGTTTGCTCCCGGAGTTGTTCAAGCGATACTATACGCTTAATCTTCAGCCGTACTTCAACCGCGACCTTAAGCTGGAGGATTTCATCATCCAGGTGTTTGAGATGTGCCGACTGCCAGTAGGTGAGAAGGGCGATCTCCTCGCGCTTCCCTTTGCCACGGGTACGACAATGTTGTTTTACAATTGGGATCTTTTTGAGCGGAGAGGGGTTCGCCCACCGGATTCTCTATGGACCTACGACGATCTTCTATCAGCGGCTCGAAAACTTACACGTGACGCCGACGGCGACGGTGCCATCGACCAGTGGGGATTCCTTGCCGACGACGGAACGTACACAGGCTTCGACACGATGCTTTATTCACTCGGAGGTCAGATTTTGACGACAGACTTGAAGCACAGCATAATTGACCATCCGAAATCGGTGGCGGCGCTTCAGTTCATTGTCGATCTTGTGAGAGAGGAAAAGGTTTCCCCCTTACCTTCGTCGCTTGAAGCGATGGGAGCCAAGTTTGGAAGTGGAAAATATGGGATGATGATCACCGGGGATTTCGTGAAGCAAGGACTGAAGGACGTCTCGTTCCGATGGGATATTGCACTGCCGCCCAAGGGGCCGACAGGACTTCGACTCTCGCGACGGTTTGGCAATTTGCTTTGCATTCCTCAACAGAGTCAGCATCAGGATGAAGCGTGGCAGCTCCTCAAATACATCGTAGTGAACCCTCGAAAGGCAAAGGTCGATGAACTCTTTGAATCGATGATGCCGGTTTACAAACCCCTTGCCTACTCCAAGGAATGGATGGAGGGTCTTCCCATGTGCAACCGTCGCGCGATCGTCGAGACCGAAGAGAGATACTCTTTCTTCCACATCACTGCGGGATGGCTACAGTGGCGGGAACATGGACTGACTCCCGAAGTGCAGAATGCAATGACGGGGAAGAAATCTGTTCCTCAAGCCGCACGTGATGCTGCGAGGAAAATCAACGAAATTCTCCTGCAAGCACAATCGAGATGAGATTCTCTTGCGAGAATAAGGGGCGGCAACAGTCATGAAAAGACTCGCTTCGCTCATCGAGCCCTACCTCTACCTCGTTCCAACACTTACCGGCCTTCTCCTCTTCAGTGCCGGTGCGGTTGTGACATCTTTCCTGATGAGTTTTACTCGCTGGGAAATTATCTCCGCTCCAGAGTGGATTGGACTCGGCAACTACGCAATAATGCTCCAATCTGACCTCTTCTGGAAAGTCTTCGGGAACACCTTTTACTATACCGCCCTCAGTGTCCCGCTTAGCCTCACCCTATCTCTTGCTCTGGCATTGCTCGTCCACGAAAAAGTGAAAGGGATTGCGTTCTTTCGGACGACATACTTTCTTCCCGTTGTTTCGTCAACTGTTGCAGTCGCAATCGTTTGGAGCTGGCTGTATCATCCAGAAGTTGGTCTCATTAATCTCTTCCTCAAGAAAGTGTTTGGCGTCGAAGGGCCACATTGGCTTTCTGATACTGACTGGGCAATGCCTGCAATGGTCTTCATGACCGTTTGGAAGGGCCTCGGCTACAATATGGTGATATTTCTTGCAGGACTTCAGAACATCTCCGAAGAGTACTATGAGGCAGCACGAATCGATGGAGCGCCAGCCTGGCGTCGATTCCTGAACATCACACTGCCGATGCTTTCTCCCACAACTTTTTTCGTCCTTGTCATCAACCTTATCGGATCGTTTCAGGTCTTTGAGCAGACGTACATACTCACGAAAGGGGGTCCGGCAAATGCAACCCTGACGCTCAGTTACTACATTTATCAGAATGCTTTTCAGTTTTTCAAAATGGGGTACGCAGCCTCGATGGCTTACGTCCTCTTTGCGGTCATCCTCGTTGCGACGCTTCTTCAATTCAAGTTTCAGAAGAAGTGGGTGTTCTATGGCTAAGAGATCCACACGACACATCATCAAGCGCATTGGGTTGTACTTTCTCCTGGCAACGATTGCTCTGCTGATGGTTGGGCCATTCCTCTGGATGCTTGCGACGTCGTTGAAGTCCCCGGGCGAAATGTTTGCGTTTCCTCTCCGCCTCGTTCCTCATGCGGCTTCCGCTGAAAGCTACAACGAGGTTGTGCGTCGAATGCCGTTCTTGCTTTTCGTTTTCAATAGTTTCAAGATCGCATCTCTTGCAACAGTCGGTCAAATCTTGAGTTGTTCGCTTGCCGCGTATGCATTTGCACGCATGAAATTTAAGGCGAAGGAATTCATCTACTTCGTCCTCCTCGCAACGATGATGATTCCATCTCAAGTGACGATGATTCCAGTCTTCCTCGTCATGAAGTTTCTCGGCTGGATTGACACTCACTACGCCTTGTTCGTGCCAGCTTTTTTCGGTGGCGCCTTCGGAACGTTTCTTTTGCGGCAATTTTTCAGTACTATCCCCCAGGATCTCGAAGACGCCGCACGAATCGATGGGTGCGGGAGATTCCGGCTCTACTGGCAGATCTTCATGCCGCTCTCAAAGCCTGCGATCGCGACGCTTGCGATTTTTTCGTTCATGGGATACTGGAATGACCTGCTTAATCCCGTCATTTATCTTTCGAGTCTCGAGAAAATGACTCTTACCGTAGGGCTCGCCACACTCCAGGGGGCTCAGGGAACCATGTTGCGATACAACGTTGTCATGGCGGGAGCTGTGATTAGCGTTCTCCCAATTCTAGCACTTTACATCGCCGCACAGAAATGGTTTGTCCGCGGTATCACGATGACAGGACTCAAAGGGTAGTGGACTTTACAGAAGTTTCTTACTATCCATAGATTCTTCCAATCAAATCAGGTATCATCTCAATAAGGGAGATGTTCATGAAAAAGATCAGAGCGACCCTCATCCTCTTTTTCCTCTCGTGTGGGATTCTTGCACAAGAGAAACCAAAGGAGATTGGCAATCTCGTCATCGATGGGATTCCGGACATTCCTGAGCGAATTGTGGAGCGGATGAACCAATACCAGAATGTGCGTTCCGCAGGGTTCGCCGATTGGGATCCAATGGGAAAAGGCATGCTGGTCTCGACTCGATTCGCAGAGACATCACAGCTCCATTATGTGGAAAAGCCGGGAGGAGCGCGGAGGCAGATTACTTTCTTCCGCGAGCCCGTTGCCGGAGGGGCTTTTTATCCCAAGGCAGATAAGCGGCAGTTCATCTACACGATGGACAAAGGCGGCGCAGAGTTCTATCAGATTTATTCCTTCGATATGAAGGATGGGAAGTATGAGATGCTCACTGATGGCAAATCACGGAACACGAGCGGATTGTGGAGCCACAGTGGGAAGCAGTTCGCATTCTCAAGCACGAAGCGAAATGGAAAAGATACGGACATTTATCTCATGGACATGGCGAATCGACCAATGGCGCGTTTGCTTCTCGAGGTGTCGGGGACCTGGGCTGCAGTCGACTGGTCACCCGATGATTCGAAACTTCTTGTGATGAACTACATTTCTGTGAACGAATCGTATGTTTTTGTTGCCGATGCGAAGACGGGGACAAAGGAACAAGTGAATCCAGTTAAGGACAAGAAGATTGCTTATGGCGGCGCCCAATGGAGCAAAGATGGGACGGGGATTTACTACACGTCGGACGAGTATGGCGAGTTTCAGCAGCTCATCTATCTTGAATGGGGGACGAAGGCGAAGAGAAAATTGACTGAGAACATCAACTGGGATGTCAGCGAATTTGAGCTCTCACCCAATGGCAGCCGGATCGCATTCGTAACGAACGAGGGTGGCATGAGCAGGCTGCGTTTAGTCGATGCGAAGACAAGGAAAGAAGTTTCCATTGAAGCGACACCAGTTGGCGTTGTAGGGGGAATGAAATTCAATCCTTCGAGTACAAAGCTCGCACTGACCATCAACACTCCCCAAACTCCAGGTGACGTGTATGCCCTTGATATGGCGACGAAGAAGTTTGAACGATGGACCTTCAGCGAGGTCGGCGGGTTGAATTCGGATGGCTTTGTCATTCCCGAGCTCATCGAGTATCCAACGTTTGATGAGGTGAATGGGAAGCCGCGAATGAACCCAGCCTTCTACTATAAACCGAAAGTGTCGAGTGGCAAACCTCTCCCGGTCATCATTAACATTCATGGCGGCCCGGAGGGGCAATCGCTGGCAACGTTTTCCTCAACAACGCAATACTATCTCAAGGAGCTTGGGTGTGGCGTGCTTTACCCAAATGTCCGCGGCTCGACTGGCTATGGCAAAACTTATGTCCAGCTTGATAACGGCTACAAACGTGAGGAGTCGGTGAAGGACATCGGAAAACTGATCGATTGGATCGCGACGCGACCCGAGTTAGACAAGAATCGCATCGCCGTCATTGGTGGATCGTACGGCGGCTACATGGTGCTCGCATCGATGTTCCACTTCAATGATCGTCTGAAGTGCGGTGTCGATATTGTTGGCATCAGTAACTTTGTGACGTTCCTGGAGAGCACGCAGGAATATCGGCGCGATCTTCGAAGACCGGAGTATGGCGATGAGCGCGATCCGAAGACGCGAGAGTTTCTCGTTTCCATCTCGCCGACGACGAACGCTAGCAGAATCACTAGGCCCCTCTTTGTTGCGCAGGGTCTCAACGATCCTCGAGTTCCAGTAACAGAGGCAGACCAAATGGTGAAAACCGTTCGCGTTAACGGTGGCAAGGTGTGGTATCTCCTCGCAAAAGATGAGGGGCATGGCTACCAGAAGAAAGTGAACCGCGATTACTACACGAATGCTGTTGTGTTGTTTTTTGAGGAATATCTGTTGAAGTAAGGGGGGAAAGAGCCGAGACCATTTAGAGATTACCTGCTAGATCAGGACATGGAGACTATCTGAGAACTGTCATTGCGAGGCTCTGATTTATCAGAGCCGAAGTCCCGCGGTACGGGATCCTCGCCAGAGTTCGGCGAAGTCTGCTGACCGTAAAGCGGGACAATCTGACAAAGCCCAACACTCCTTTTCTTCCGGTCAGATTGCTTCGACCGACTTCGTCGGTCTCGCAATGACGAGGCAACCTCTTCAGGACTCACGCACATGCCAAACTGGACCTTCAATATCAAAACGAAACGTCTTGACCTCGCAAGTCCTGAGCTCGCGGCGCGTTTGAGTCATCTCCAGATTACATTCGAACTTGATGGGAAATTCATAGATCTCCTAAAAGGAAAAGTGTCGGTGAAACCGGCAGAGCCTGTTGTAACCCCGCTCGGGATGGCGAGAAGGATCACGCTTGAGTCTGAGGCAGCTGGCATCACATGTGAAATCTTGCTTGACACACTCGACAAATCACCTTGGGCGGCAATTCAGGGAAAGATAAAGAACTCAGGGAGAAAGCCCTTGAGGATCGGGAAGGTGAATCTCTTGCAGTTATCATCTGATCGAGAGGGACTTCTTGACCTCGGTCATCATCCTTCCGAATACCGAATCCTCATTGAATCTGGTGCGAGTGGAAACTACACCGGTGTACGGAGCATCGTTGCTAACAACGGCACGCATGAAAGCAAACATCTTTCGCTCCTCTACTCTCCCTCCAGCAAAGTCGCCTTTCTTGCAGGGCAGGGAACCATCGAAGAGACTTGGGTGAAGATCATCACTAAGTATGGTGAGAAGGATCACCTGGGGAATTACACATACACGCAACACGATAAGATCGGCCGGTGGCGGATTGAGTGTGACTTTGCCGACTACTTGCTCGACCCTGGAGAGGAAATTTCTACCGACTACATTCTTCTCGCGTTCCACTCCGATCCTTTTTTCCTGTTGGAAAGTTATGCGGATGCGGTCTGCAAGTTGAATAAGGTTCGCGAATTCACGCAGCAAGACATTCCTGTCGGCTGGATGACGTGGTACAACCAGGATAGTCATTTACGAGGTGGTGGAGGGAATGCTCGGGGAGCTGTGAAGGAGTCCATTGTTCTTGAGCAGGCAAGATTCATTCGTGATCATCTGAAGGATTTTGGTGTAAACTTCATTGAGATTGACGAGGGGTATGAACGTGCCCTTGGCGACTGGGATGCGAACGAATTTGTCCCTAGCGGCATGGATGGCTTGGCACGAAAAATCTCGTCGCTCGGACTTACTCCTGGCATCTGGCTGAGTCCATTCATGGTATCGGAGCGTGCGAAAGTTTTTCAGGACCATCCTGACTGGTTTGTGAACAAGGACGGCAAGCCGTACCCTTACTGGGAATGGTCGATGGTACCGCCACATGACACGGTGTACGTCCCCGATCCCACACATCCCAAGGCTCGAAAGTGGATCGCGAGTGTCTACAGGAAGTTTATGCGCTCAGGATATAAGTTTTTCAAGAACGATTTCGTCGATGGACCGGGGCTCACAGATGTTGAGTTTCGTGACAAGAAGGTCACGCGCGGGCTGAAACTCTGGCGACAGGGCTTTCGCATCATTCGAGATGCTGTGGGGAAGGATTGTCACATCCAGCCATGCAGCGGACCGACCATCGCGGGAGTCGGAATCGTTGACTCTGCTCGGATCGAAGTAGATATCGGCGGCGGGGTTGGAGAGAAGCAGTGGAATACATTGAAGGCCGTTGCCCGCGGGATTGCCTGCAAGTATTATCAGAACAGGAAGTTCTTCATCAACGATCCTGATAATCTCATCGTCTCGGAGTATGAGCAGTTCAAGTCCTACGGTAGTAAGGCAAAGTTAGCACACACTGTTGAGATGATGAAGACAGAAGCGCAGGTGCGGGCATCGCTTGCCGTCTTGTGCGGTGGCATCCTTTGTCTCGGCGATCGACTTACGTTGCTCGACGAGGAGCAACTTGAGCTCATTCGTAGATGCTTACCTGTCTACGGAGAGAGTGCAAGAGCTGTCGACATGTTCCAGAATGAGTTTCCTGAAATCTGGGTCCTTGATGTCCAGAAATCATGGGGGAGCTGGAAGATCGTCTCTCTCTTCAATTGGCAAGATACTGGGACAGTCATGAGCATGGATGCTAACGCTATTGGTCTCGATATTTCGAGGAGCTACCTCGCGTGGGAGTTTTGGGAAAAAAGATTTCTTGGAGAGTTTTCTTCTCTCTTCGAGTTAGGGATAAAGCCGCATGGAAACAAACTCCTGCGCATCATTGAAAAGCCAGAACATCCTGCCCTCATAGGGACGGACATGCATTTGATTCAGGGGGGTATGGAGATTGAAGGCGTCGCTTGGAACGGTAGTTGTCTCTCGGGAGTTGGAGTGAGGCCAAAGGGGGCGAACGGAAAGATCTTCATCTTTGTACCAGCCGGTTATCGAGTATCTGCCGTAAGGGTGGGAGTAAAAAGAATAACCGCAGAGAACGCAGAGGGCACAAAGAATATCCTCACTATACCTATGAAATTCATGAAGCCAAAGCTGAATTGGGAGGTTTCGTTCCGAGAGGCGTATTGAGTGGGCTAGATGAATGCAGCGATTTCTTTCAGGGTGGCGGTTGCTGTTCCGGGCTTTGCAATCACAATGGCTGCGGCCGCGTTACCGAGGAAAAGGGCTTCTGTCGGTGGGAGTTCCGCAAGTCGAGCGCAGACATATGCTGCTAGCGCTGTATCACCTGCACCAGTGATGTCGACGATTTCTCTTGCGACGGACGGATGGTGAACGGGACGCCCCTTTTTCTCGAAGAACCACATGCCATCGGGTCCCGTTGTCAAAAGCACAGCTTCGCGAACTTGGGGGAGTAATGAGTTTCCGAGATTTCTGAAGTTAAGAGTTGTCTCCCGACTGGCGGTCGCCTGCGCGGCTTCAAGCTCATTGACGACGAGAACGTCGAAGCCCTTGCAGAGGCGGATTTGATGGCGGGAGTTCCCGATAGACAAGATCTGAGATCTCTTGCAAAAGGCAGTAATAAAATTGAGTAGGGACTCGTCGCACAGGTGGGCTACCTGATCGACAACTACCACGGCATCGAGGGACTCTGAGAATCTCTTGATGCTTGGAACAACTTTCGCCCTAGCTTTCTTGACGGCTCCATCGTCAGGCATCCGTGTTTGGACAAGGAGAACTTCCTGCGGCTTCCCGTTTGGCGCTCGGGCGATGAGCTTTTCGTAACTGTTTGTCGGCATTGAGTGGAGTCGAATGAGGGAGTCGGTGCGAACCTTCTGCTCTTTTAAAGCCATGATGAGTGTCCGACTATCATCGTCATCGCCGACGAAGCCAATGATGTGTACAGAAGCGCCCAGTGCGGCGAAGTTGCAGGCTACGTTTCCTGCTGCACCAGGAACTACTATTCGTTCCTCGAATTCATAGAGAGGAACCGGAGTCTCCTTTGATGTTCCGCGGACGATGCCGTGTGTGTATTTGTCAAGGAAGACATCACCCACGACAGCAATATTCAGCTTGCTGAATTCGACAGAGAGTTTCCTGAGATCATTTTCAGTCATCGGACGCCTTATTTGAAATGCGCGGTAATGTAGGGAATTCCGACAAGCGATGCAATAGGGTTTTCCTATGTTGTTGAGTTTCTGTTCTATTGCATTTCGCGACAGCAGGATTGATGACATCATCCCTCGAATCGCCGAGCTGGGCTACGACGGTATAGAGATCTGGGGAAATCATGTGGAGGAATTCCATCGACGGAACGGGGAAATCCGAACATTATCAGATCTGTTAATGGATTCTCAACTCAGTGTTCCTTTGATCTCACCCTATTTTTCCTTCACCGAGGGCGAAGCAAAGCAAGAGTTAAGTTTTCGATTGGCGAGGAAGTTCAGTTTCTATTCAAAAGTGCTTGGCAACGCCGCCGTGAGAGTCTTCGTAGGTCCGCTAACCTCAGGACAAGCGAATGAAGAGCACTGGCGGCTCATTGTCGAGAGCCTCCAAAGGATTTGCGACGAGAGTCAGACAAGCATCTTCTGCCTCGAGACGCACCAGGGGCAACTAATGGATACGACCGCCAGTACACTTGAAATCATTCGAAGGGTCGAGCGGCCAAACCTCAGAGTGCTTCTCGATATTCAAAATCTTTTTGCGGTGGGAGAGGATCCCCCTGAGACGGTTGAGAGGTTGTATCAATACACTCACCATATTCATATAAAAAACTTTCGCGGCGACAAGGCCTGCTATCTTGAAGAAGGTGACATGGACTACCGTCCCTTTCTCAGAGGGCTGCGATCAAAAGGTTACGATCGATATATCTCTGTTGAGTGGTTTGGTGACAACCCGTGGAAAGCTGCTGCACATGAACTTTCCGTCCTCAGAAGTTGGATGAATTCATGAATCTCAGACATCCTTATCTTTACTTCTCGAACGAAGATTTACCAAGGCTCAAGGCCCTAACCCGAGAGGGTGATCATGCAATTATCTGGAAGAATATTCTCTTGACGGCAGAGAGCCATCTTGATGATAGGATTCCTGAGCAACCTCCACCTGGACCTGCGAGAGCTTTCTATGATAATGGTGTAACGTTCGATCCGGAATTTCTCGTCGTTCACAATGCATACTATGAAAACGGCTACCGTGTCAAATACTATGGCGAATTATTTGCGTTCGCGTACTTGCTTTCAGGCGACAAACGCTTTCTCGATCGGTCGAAAGCTTGGGTACTTAACCACTGTTCGTGGTCCCAGTGGGACGAGACCGCCAATCGTTCCGACGTCCAGTCATCGCATGCCCTCTGCGGGATCGCCATCGTCTATGATTGGCTGTATGATGACTTGTCTGAGGAGGAGCGACAGAAAATCCGTTCCGCCCTCATCGAGAACTGCCGACTTTTCCGTGAAAACTGGTCGAGGCCTCTTGATCTGGGGAATCACTTCTGGGTTTGCTACGCTGCGCTCGGCGTTGGAGCGCTGGCACTGCTTTCTGAGCATCCTGAGGCTGAGGAGTGGGTCGAGTTTGTGACAGACCGATACAAACAACTTCTCCCGATTTCCTTTGGAGAAGACGGCGACTACATTGACACAGTTTTCTTTGCTTGCTATGCGCTGCGCAATGCCTTTTTCTATTTTGAGGCGTTAAAACGAGTAAGAGGAATCAACCTCACAACAACTCCAGTCCTTTCAAGAGTGGCGCATTGGTTTTTGCATAGTCTCCCCCCCGATCGTGATGCGCATCCTGAGCAGCGATTTTCTCCGATCGATATGGTCGCGTATTTCCGCCCAGTAATGATGCGGCTTGGATCACTATTCGGCGATCCGTATGCACGGTGGTTCTTGTCCGCGAACGGTGAGGAACTGGGCGCGGCCTTCGCCTATCCGTGGTGGTATGATTCAACGACAAACGGCGATAAACCGGGCCGTTCGTTTCAAGGTCACTGGGAATTCCTGTCTTACGATGGAACCGTCCGAGCTAACTCTCCTGATGAGCTCCCCTCTGCAAAGTTATTTCGAGACACTGGACAAGTGATCATGCGATCGGGATGGGAGCGGGATGATGTGTGGCTTTTCTTTCGCAGCGGACCTGCATCTGGGAAGGATAAGCTTGATCAAAACGGGATTCTTCTCTACGGGTACGGAGAGAGATTGATCGATATTCTCCTTCCACCGCGTTCCACTTATACGGAAAGGGGTGACTACTGGACGCATATCCATTTCTTCCAGACAACAATCGGCAGCAACTCTCTCCTTGTCGACGGGGAAGGTCAGACTCTGACTCACCCAGTTTGGCTCATGGATCCGGAAATCTCTCGTGCCCAATGGAAGAGTGGTGGAAAAGTGGATACCTTCGGCAAGATTCTTCATTTCGAGAGTCGAGCTGAATGGGATTATGCGCTCGGTGAAGCGAACAAAGCATACGGAGGTCTACTAAAAACTTTCAAGCGTCATGTTGTGTACCTCAAGCCGGACTGCTTCATTCTCTATGATGAGATAGAGAGCGCGAATTCCGCTGTACCTCGTCGTTATGATATCCTCTTCCATACTCTCGGTGAGATTGTACCACAGACCGACGGGATTAGGATCCTCCAACCTCGCGCCGATCTCTTCGTGAGGGTCGTTGAGCCGAGGAAGGTCGAAGTTGAAATGAACTTGACCCCCATTGCGCAAGATGGGAAGCGACATCCTTTCGCGATGATACATCCAGTAGAAAAGGCTCCTGCGGCTGCGTTGTTGACACTCCTCCTTCCAGTTCGGAAAGGGCAACAGCCCCTCCAGCCCGACGTAAATGTAGTGACGAACCGAACGAAAGGTCTTCTCGTCCGTCATAAGGGTCGTGAATTTCAAATATCCTTGCATTGAATGATGCCCCGTGAAAGAAAAGTTCGAGCCGTGATTCTCGCTGCAGGGAAGGGAACACGGATGAAAAGGGAAAAACCAAAACTTCTCACTGAAATCGGCGGAAAGCCAATCATTACTCGAGTCGTTGAGGCATGCCGGATTCCAGAGATAGAAAAGACCTACATCATCGTCGGGTTCAAGGCGGGGTTGATGAGGGAAACAGTTGGAAGTTCATGCACTTTTGTGACGCAGAGGTTTCAGTTGGGTACTGCACATGCTGTGATGCAGGCGCGAGACGTCCTGAGAAACTACCGCGGAGATCTCGTGGTGCTCGTTGGAGACAGCCCTTTTCTCACGCGTCGCCTGATTCGTCGGCTCGTCGGAATCCACCGCCGGGCAGGTGTTGCCGCAACATTTCTTACGACAGAGTATTCCCAGCCACCGCCGTATGCTCGAGTGATCAGAGACAGGGCAGGTAAGATGCGTAATCTTCTTGAAGAGAATCAGTGCACGGTCGAGCAGAAACGTATCAAAGAAGTCTCCACATCGCATTATTGTTTCCGTGCCGAAATTGTCCTCCCTCTCCTTTCTGAGATTGGAAAGGACAACCCGAAGCACGAGTATTACCTCACCGACATCATCCCGATTCTCATCCGCCACGGATACGGTGTCGAAGCAGTCCGGGTGAAGAATCCACGCTTGGTCTTCGGAATCAACGACCAGCGCGACCTCAAATGGGCCACAGGGAAGCGATGAACCGATCGCACATCGTAGTGAAAGCCCCAGGAAGAGTCTGCCTGTTCGGAGAACATCTGGACTACCTCGGCTTGTTTGTTATCTCGGCCGCGATTGATCTCTACATTACGATAAGCGGATCCCGAGGAAAGAATAGAATTTTGCACATCCTCCTGCCTGACATAGGAGAAGAAGAGTGGATCGACTTGGATCAACCCATTGAGTATCGAAAGCGGCGCGACTACCTTCGCTCAGCGGTGAAAGTTCTCCATCGTCATGGTGTCCACTTCGACCATGGCTGCGACTGCACACTGACAGGAACTATTCCAATCCAAGCTGGAGTCTCAAGTTCATCCGCATTAGTCATCGCATGGATTACCTTTCTCCTCTTGCTTGAAAACTGTCCCGAAGTGAATGATCGAGCCCTGATCGCCAAGTTGGGTTATGAAGCTGAGGTCAGAGAATTCGACGAACCAGGCGGCATGATGGATCACTTTACTTCGAGTCTTGGCGGTGTTCTCTGGATCGATTGCAAAACGCCATTCTCTGTAGAGGCGATTCATGGATCGCCCCTACAAGGATTCGTCCTTGGAGATTCGTTAGAGAAAAAGCCGACGACGCAGG
>CAYHSB010000026.1:8802-14405 GCA_964359185.1 uncultured Chitinophagales bacterium | reverse complement strand
ACGAACACTGGATGGAATTTGCCCTGAAGGAAGCTGAGCAAGCGCTTTCCGAATATGAAGTGCCTATTGGCGCTGTCATTGTGTGGGATAACAAAATCATCGGCCGGGGACACAACCAGATCGAGCGACTCCAGGATCCCACTGCTCATGCGGAAATGATCGCAATCACAGCTGCCGCTGCTTACTTAAACTCCCGCCGACTCGAAAACTGCACACTGTATGTGACACTTGAACCCTGTCCAATGTGTGCAGGGGCAATAGTCCTTGCTCGCATACCAACCTTGGTCTTCGGAGCGTTTGATCCGAAGGCAGGCGCGTGCTCAACACTCTATAGCATCGTAAGTGATGGAAAGCTTAACCACCGAGTGGAGATGGTGACGGGTGTTTTAGGGGAAAGATGCTCTGATGTGCTGAAAGAGTTTTTCGTGAAATTGAGAGCAAACGCAGGGTCGCGTTAGCCCACATCAACACTTGCCTTTAACCTCTCCGTTGTGTCCGCAAGATGCAACTGCTCGACAAATGCTGAAAGATCGCCGTCAATGATCGCGTTGAGGTTGTAAAGGGTGAGGCCGATCCGGTGATCGGTGACTCGGTTTTGCGGGAAATTGTAAGTACGGATTTTATCACTTCTGTCTCCTCGTTTGACCATCGTTCTCCTCTGCGCCGTGATCTCGGCGTCCTGTTCCGCCTGCAGTTTGTCGTAGAGCCGCGCGCGCAAAAACTTCATCGCCTTGACTCGATTCTGGTACTGCGAACGCTCATCCTGGCACTGTGCAACGACTCCTGTTGGGATATGGGTAATCCGAATCGCCGTCTCAACTTTGTTTACATTCTGACCACCGCGCCCGCCGGCTCGAAATACATCGATGCGCAGATCGTTCGGATTGATCGCGAGCTCTACCTCTTCAACCTCGGGAAGAACAACAACCGACGCTGCTGAAGTATGAATTCGCCCGCTCGCCTCAGTCTCAGGTACACGCTGCACACGATGAACGCCACTTTCATACTTCAATGTTCCATAGGCCCCCTTGCCATTCACAGAGAACACTACTTCCTTCAACCCTCCGCGTCCTGTCGGACTGCTGTCCATTAAATCAACTCGCCAACCTTCTCGCTCTGAAAACCGGGTATACATGCGGAACAAATCCGCAGCAAACAAGCCCGCTTCTTCACCACCTGTGCCTGCACGAATCTCCATAATAGCGTTCTTCTCGTCGTTTGGGTCTTTAGGGACGAGGAGTTCTCTAAGTTCGCGTTCAAGCTCAGCGGCAGCCTCCTCCAATTCCTTTAACTCGCTCTCTGCGATAGAGTGGAGCTCAGCGTCCTTTGTTTCCTGAAGAATCTCGCGGTTTCCCTCAATTTCTCTCTTGATCTTCTGATACCGACTGTAAATGACAACGATTTCCTCCAGCTCGCTGCGCTCCTTTGCCAACGCGCGGTATCTCTCCGGACTTCCGATCACACTTGGATCACCGAGGAGCTGTGTCACTTCCTCGTATCGAGCTTTCATCTTACCGAGTTTCTCAAACATGTCAGATCATCCTCCGGACAACCTCAATATACAAAAACGGCGTCTGAATATCCATCACGCCAGACGCAGGAGTCGTTTGAGAGAAGCGAGCTCGCGCGTGTCAAAAAATTTCGAAAGAAGAAGCAGGATTGGGAAGGCAAGGAGGAAGAGGATTTTCACAAGGAGCATTGAGAAATGGAACCTGCTGAAATCAAACGTTGAGTGGACGACAAAAATAAGCACAGTGAAAACTGTCATCGTCGCAATCCGGCGAAACTCATACTTGACATTGTAGAAACGTTGAACAATGAAGAAGAGGGACCCCGCCATGACCGCGTAACTGAGGAGAGTCGCAAAGGCAGCTCCAAGCATCCCGAACGGAGGTATCAGAATATAGTTCGCGACGATGTTGACTACCGCACCTGCACCGGCAGTATAAGGTAGGACATGCGTCCTTTTCTCGATGTGCACACCAGCCACGAGGATGGTATATATCCCCGTGAAGATGTACGCAAGGAGAACAATTGGAACGATATTGAGTCCGGCCCAGTACTCGTCTCGGATCAAGTGATGGCCTAGGATAGGGATTCGAACGATGTTCCCGATGAAAAAGGAAAGGAAGAGAAAGATAAATGACGCTGCGAGAAGAAAATAAGTCATCACACGCGAAAAGATCTCTTTCGCATTTTCCTCCTTCGCTGTACTCAAGAAAAATGGGCGCCAAGCGTATTCAAACATTGAGACGACAAGCATCATAACAATCCCGAGGCGATAATTTGCCTGATAGATACCGACGACTCCATCACTCGTGAGTGCCTTGAGGATGGGCCGGTCGATGACCTGGATTGCAATGCCCGAGAGCGCAGCCGGGACAATCGGCAACCCGAAGCGGAGAAGATGCTTGTAGAGATCCCTATGGAAATCAAACCGAAACTGCTTGGTTATGATCGGCAGGAGGAGAGCGAACGTTAGAGCCGATGAGATAAGGCCGCTGATAAAAATGCCTTCAACGCCTAACTTGAATTTGAGAAGCAGGATCAGATTGAGGAGGAGGTTGGAAATGATGTTGAGAATCTTGATAGTGGCGAAAAGCTTCGCACGGTTTTGGAGACGCAAGGACGCAAACGGTATTACGCAGACTGCATCAAAGAAGAGTATCCAGGCGGCGTAATGAACCACGCTAGAATAGACGTAACCGATCCCGATAAGATCCGCGACGGGAGTGGAAAGGAAGTGGACAGCGCCGGAGAAAATAAGTGAAGTGAAAAAAATCGAAACGAAGGGTGTACTAAAATTCTGCCTCGGATCGCCAATCTCCATTGCCGAAGCATACCTGAAATATGCTGACTCCATTCCATACCCGTAAATGACATTAAGGAATGCGATGTAAGCATAGACTGTCGCGACGATTCCATAATCACTCGTGCTGGGTAGGACGTTTGTGTACAAGGGAACAAGGAGGAAGGTGAGGAACCGGCCGACGATGGTGCTGATGCCGTATATGGCCGTTTCCGCGCCGAGACGCTTCAGTTTGTCGAACATTCAAGTAAAATGGAAGAACGAGAGGCCCACCTGCAAAGGCCGGTAAGACTGCCGCGAGATCCAGTCAAAACTTAGCCACGCTTCTCTTCATCGTCAAGAAGCATGATCGGAATATCATCTTTAATCTCGTAAACCTTGCCACACTGCTTGCAAGTCAGTGTGTTTTTCTCCGGCTTGTAGTCGAGATCACCTTTGCATTTCGGACAACAAAGGATGTCAAGCAGTTCCTTGCTTAGCATTACGCCTCCTGTAGAGTTTGATGGCCCTTGGCGCTTTTCTTGAATGCCACTGCTATTGCTTCGACGAATAGTAGTGGGGCACGGACTGCCTTACCGGTATCCGCACTCACAATACTGTGAACTGTATGTCCCTCCGCTATCGTCGTGGAGTCGCCGGCCCGAAAGACCTCGTAGCCGATGCGAATCCTCGCAGCGGGAATTTCTTGCAACATTGTTCTTACCTCAAGGAGTTCGTCATATCGTGCGGGCTGGCGGTACTTCACAAAAGCTTCGATGACTGGAAGAAGATATCCCATTTTCTCAATCTCCGGGTACGGCAACCCGATTTGCCGAAGGAGATCTGACCTCCCCTGCTCAAAATACTCCAGATACTTAGCGTAATAGACGAATTTCATCTGGTCTGTGTCTGCATACCGAACTCGAATTTTCGTCACGCAAGAGAGCATTGGCTATTCCACATTTCAAATTGCAGGGGGTAAATTAGATCCTAAGTCGAGAGATGCCAAAGAGAAATTCATCACTCATCCCAATCGCCCATCTTCGCAAACTTATCAAGTCTGCGCTTAATAAGCTTCGCAGGCTTGATCTTACTGAGCATCTTCAACTCCTCGAGAAGAGCCTCTTTCAGAATTGCTGCAGCTCGTTGATGATCCCGATGAGCGCCGCCGGGTGGTTCGGGCACGATCCGATCGACCACGCCTTGCTCCAGCAGGTCCGGTGCCGTCAGCTTGAGAGCCTCAGCAGCCTGTTCCTTGTAATCCCAACTTCGCCAGAGAATGCTCGAACAGGATTCCGGAGAAATCACAGAGTACCAGGTGTATTCCATCATCAGAATTCTGTCGCCAATCCCGATCCCGAGGGCACCGCCAGAAGCTCCCTCCCCAATAACCACTACGATGATTGGCATTGGTAGACGGGACATCTCAAGGAGGTTCCGAGCAATCGCCTCGGCCTGGCCTCGCTCTTCGGCTTCCATACCTGGATATGCGCCCGGAGTATCGAGAAGTGTGACAATCGGCTTATGGAATTTTGCCGCCAGCCTCATCAGCCGTGCCGCCTTCCGGTAGCCCTCAGGCTGCATCATCCCAAAGTTGCGGTAGAGGTTCGATTTCGTATCTCGGCCCTTCTGCTGACCCAGGATCATCACGGTTTGTCCATCAAGTTTCGCGAAACCGCCCACGAGCGCTTTGTCGTCACGGTAAAGACGATCACCATGAAGTTCGACAAAGTCAGTTGTCATGAGGTTAATATAATCGAGCGTATAGGGGCGGTTCGGATGACGAGCGAGTTGGACCTTCTGCCATCGCGTGAGGTTAGTAAAGACATTCTCTTGTAGCTGCCTTACCTTTTTTTCGAGTTCCACGATCTCGTCTCCGATATCGAGGTTGTCAGAAAACTTCTTCATTTCTTCAATCTTCTCCTCAAGCTCAATGATCGGCTTTTCGAAGTCAAGAGCGGCCCTTGGCATGTGTACCTCCTTTGGTCTTTCTCATCGATAGCAGTAGGGATTTCAACAAGATTTCTGCATCTAACCATATAGATTGATTCTTCGCATAGTGTAGGTTGTATTTCTCGATCTCTCCATCCATTATGTCGATACGTGGATGGAGCTGTGCAAGTCCCGTAAGCCCAGGTTTGCCAAGATAGAAATTCCCTTTGCCGACGCCTATCTTCCCCACTGGCTCGGCGTCATCGATGGGAGGCCCGACAAGACTCATCTCTCCTTTCAAGATTGAGACAAGATGCGAGATGGTCTCTCGTGATTTTCCGTTGCCGCTCCCAGTAAACAAGCCTTTTACAGAGAGGTAGGGTCCAACCGTGATGAGAAGGAAGAGGGAGATAATAGAGTCGAACATCCGTTTGGTGATTCGGTTCCACGGTCGATCGATGTTGTACACTATGTCGAGCAGCGGAATGTCGCCGAGCTGGTCAATGTGAGTCTTCCCAATGATCACTTCAATGCTGCTCGGGACAAGACGGAAGTTGACTGTTCGTTCGCGACTCCGGCTTATGACCGAGAGAATATCAGTGTAAGAAAGAGCATCCGTTGAAAAGATGACCTCAGTCACCCGGTGATCCCTTATGACCTTCCCAATATTTTCGACGCTTCCGAGGATCTCAACTCCCAATATCTTCTGGCCAAGCCTCTTTCGGTTCACATCGATGAAACCAACGACATCATATCCATCAACGAGGCGCGCACGGAGCTTACGCAAAACTTCCTGGCCCGAATTTCCAACGCCAACTATGAGCGTCCTGCGGCCGAATAGACTCAGCCCTTCGTCCCTCCCAACCCGGCCAAAAATCCGTCC
>CAYHSB010000026.1:6745-8702 GCA_964359185.1 uncultured Chitinophagales bacterium | reverse complement strand
CTGTCCGAGCCAAAGATACTCCCCAACGAGCAAGCAAAGATCGACAAGCACGAAGTCTACCGCCGCGAGGAGGAGTGGCTTGCCGACTTTCACAAGAAAGGCAAGACTCTTTCGCAGGGCGATACCCATCCGAAGCAGTGCCCGGACAACGAGCGAACCGCTGAGGTGCTTCTCGACAAAGAGGTGCATGGCGGCGTAGAATGTCCTTAGTTCATCAAAATCGCTCCGCTTTGCACTCTCTCCTTTGTAGTGGATGATTTGTGTGTTGTGGACGTAGTAGATTTCCCACCCTGCTTTTTGAATTCGATAACACCAATCGAGATCTTCGCCGTACATGAAGAAATTCTCATCGAGACCTCCCACTCGCTCGTAGACAGCGCGGCGCACCATCATGAAGGAGCCGCTGATCGCGTCGACCTCATAGCTCTTATCAGGATCTAAGTACGTTAGATTGTACCGCCCAAAGAGTTTGCTGCGCGGGAAAAGGGTACTCAGTCCGGTCGTCTTCGTAAAAGAAACCCAGGGTGACGGAAAACTTCGCCGGCAAGCGAGCTGGAGAGTTCCATCGGGATTGAGAATCTTGCAGCCTGCCGCGCCAACGTCAGGATGGGAGTCGAAGAATTCGATCATGACTCGTAGGGTATCTTCCTGCACAATCGTATCCGGATTGATGAGGAGAACATACCGACCTTGTGCCTGTGCTAACGCGATGTTGTTCGCCCGAGCAAAGCCAAGATTTTGATCGTTGACCACGAGACGGACCTGAGGAAATTTTTTCCGAACCAGCTCAACGCTTCCGTCGTCCGAAGCATTGTCAACGACAAAGATTTCACTCGTGATCTGCCTGTCGCCGTCTGACCGGGCATCGAGGGCTTTCTCAATTGAGACGAGAGCGTTCTCGAGAAAATCTCTGACGTTGTAATTAATGATGATGATGGACAAATCCATGGGCAGTCCTTACAGTCGCCTGAAGATACTCCTTAGGCGCAGCTTCCAGACCATGAACACTGCTTCCCAAACTATACTCTTGGACATTTTCGATGTCCCCACTCGACGGTCAACAAAGACTACGGGAATTTCAAGCAGACGGAACCCTTTCTTCCAAGCTTTGTACGACACCTCGATTTGAAAAGAATATCCGTTCGATTTGATTGAGTCGAGGTCAATGCTTTCAAGTACCTTTCGGCGAAAACACTTGAACCCACCCGTCGCATCTTTCAGCGGCAACCCTGTAATTATCTGCGTGTACACGTTTGCGAAATAGCTCAGCAGCAGTCGTCGAACGGGCCAATTTAGGACACGCACGCCATCGCGATACCGCGAACCGATGACAAGGTCAAAGCTATTCATTTTCGAGAGGAAATTCGGGATCTCCTGAGCGTCGTGCGAAGAATCAGCGTCCATCTCGAAAACGAAATCGAAGCAGTGCTCGATAGCGTACTTGAATCCAGCAACATAAGCAGTTCCTAATCCCATCTTCTCGTTCCGTTTTATAAGATGGATCCGAGAATTCGACTCCATCATCTCCTCAACAACTTCGGCCGTCCCATCGGGTGAATTATCATCGACCACCAAGACTTCAACATCAGCGTTCACCGTCAGGATTGCAGGGATGATGCTTTTTACGTTCTCTGCTTCGTTGTATGTCGGGATTATGACGAGCGCTCGACTCATCTCTCACACAATGGGTAGTGCATGATCTGCTTCACCTAGATCTATTCACACATAAACGCTTTGACCGCATTAACTATGTAATCGATTTGGTCCGCGTCAAGCTCCGTATGCATAGGCAATGAGAGAATCTCGCTCGCAACGGCTTCGGCCACCGGATAGTCTCCCTCCTTCTTCCCAAGATGAGCGAACGCTTTCTGGAGATGGAGCGGGATCGGGTAATGGATTGCCGTGGGGATACCCTTGGAATTCAAGTGCGCTGCGAGTTGGTCGCGAGTCTTGCCGG
>CAYHSB010000026.1:2424-6645 GCA_964359185.1 uncultured Chitinophagales bacterium | reverse complement strand
GCAATTTGGAGCGCATCCGTCCCTGATGCGCAGCCGATGGCATAGTTCACGCCTAAAAACTCCGCTGCGGCGGATTCAAACTCCCCAACTTCCTTTCCCATGATGAACTGGGTCGAAGCAAAGACATCCATTACCGCGCCGTCAATTTCAGATTTGATTTTCTCATATTGTCCCTGCAAGTCAACCAGCCGTATCTTCTTCTTTTCGCTCAACGTTCTAATGTCCTTTCCCCAGGAGGATCGTGTAGATAGTCGTCAAGAGAATCTTCATATCCATCCGCAGCGACATGTTTTCGATGTAGAACAAGTCGTACTTGAGCTTCACCCTCACGTCTTCCACTGACTCGTCGTATTTATATTTCACCTGCGCCCAGCCAGTGATCCCGGGTCTGACTTTAAGGCGCCTCTGATAGATTGGTATATCCTGAGACAACTGCTCGACGAAATACGGACGCTCGGGTCGGGGGCCGACGAGGCTCATGTCGCCGTCGAGGACGTTGATCAGTTGCGGCACTTCGTCAAAGTGCGGCCTCCGTATGAGACGTCCGACTCTCGTGATACGAGGATCTCGCCGGTTTGCCCAGACCGGACCAGAGTGCTTTTCTGCCTCATGAAACATTGAGCGGAACTTGAGCATCTTGAATATTTTTCCATCCCTGCCGACACGATCCTGAACATAGAACACAGGCCCCTTCGATTCTAAGCGGATAAGAAGAGCGATAAGAATCCCGAGTGGCAAAAAAAGAATGAGGATCAGAAGTGACACGGCTATGTCCAGTAACCGCTTCGCGCTTTGCTCCCAGACGGGCATCAGTTGTGGCATGATCTCTATGAGCGGGAACCCATAGATCTGATTCGTTCGGGCTTGGCCGCTGATGATGTCGTAGAGGTCAGGGACAATCTTTAAGCCAATCTGCTGGGAATCAACGCGCTCGACTATGTGGAGCAACTTGTCGTGTTCCCCCGAATCAAGGGCAATCAAGACTTCCTTTACCTCCTTCTCTGCAACCACCCGAGTAAGGGTGTCAATGTTTCCCAGAATGGGAGTACCGCAATACTCGTCGGCCTGCGTGGAGTTGTCCGCTCTTACGAAACCAACCACCCGGTAGCCGAGCGCCGGATATTTTTTCACGAGGTCATAAAGCTCACGGGCTTTCTCATTCCAGCCAATGATGAGGGAGTTCCGAAGACCGATCCCCGCTTCGAGGAGGCGTCGCTGGAAGCTCCTCACCGCCATCCTTCCGCCGCCCACAACAGTGAGGAGAACAAACCAGTAAATTGCTATCAGGAGTCTTGAATGAACTGGCGAACTTGTCGCCGTATCATCAACGAAAACGATAAAGAACAACACCAGAGTGCCGAAGCTGATAGTCTTAAAGAGCGTAGCAAACTCGTCGACGCGGGATTTCGCATACCATGAGCGATAAAGTCCAGAAAAGAAAAAGAGGAGGAGCCAGTAAGCATACACCACAAGCATTGGACCCCAGAGCTCTGGCTCCGCCATGTAGAGAGAGATCCATTCGCTTCTGATGCGTATATAGTAATACAGAAGCCACGCCCCATTGATCGTGAGGAAATCAATGAGGAGCAGAATAGATTTTTCTTTTGCTTTGGACATAACCGTCGCGAGAAATCTTCCCCTGATACTTCCAGTAGAGGTAAAACAGACCCATGAGATGCCTGGCGGAGAGCGTCGAGAAATACTTTTTCTTCGTCAGACGTTGTTCATAGTGGATGATTTTCGTGTGGGGGAAATAGTAAACATTCCATCCGTGCTGGTGGACTCGCAAGCAAAAATCAAGGTCCTCCGGACCATAGAAGATATTCTCATCGAGAAGGCCTACCTCATCGAGCACTTCATGCCGTATCATCTGGCATGCACCAATAACATAGTCAACTTCCATGATTTCATCGTGGCTCAAATCTGCCATCGTGTGCATGCGCAGGGATTTGCTGTTCCGAGCAAAAGCCAGGAAATCCAAGCGGCGCATCAGGTGTGCTGAAACGGTCGGGAAACGGCGACAATTTAGTTGGATTTCCCCGCCAGCGTACACAAGCTTACTCCCACAGACACCTGCATCAGGCATGCGTTCCATGAAATCGAACATCTTTTTGAGTGAATTTTCAACTAAGAGCATATCAGCATCAAGAAGCTGGATATAGCGTCCCTGTGCGACCTTGAATGCTTGATTGCGAGCGGCTGATACGCCTCGATTCGACGAATTCTTAATCAGAAGCACGGTAGGAAACTCGGACTGAATCAGCTCAACAGTTCCATCCTCCGAATGATTGTCGACAACTATGAACTCGTAACTAAGGCCCTTCGTGTGTTCTTTGATAGAACGGAGCAGGGCAATCACCAGCTCTTTCATCTTCCAAGTTATGATGACAATAGAGAGATCAATCATCGTACGAAATTCCATCGAGGACGAGATTATTCAACTTTGTCTATCGTTGTCATGTGCAACGTCGAACTACCTCTGTTCGAAAGAACCTGGGAATGGAGTGGTAAGTCCCGCGGCCGGGACCACATATCTCGAAGCGAGTGCTAAACTCAAGCCAACCATAACCCAAAAGTGTGGCTCAAACATCATGTCGAGAGCCAAACTCATCAAAAGAAAGGCGCAAATGGAAATTATCACCGACGCCATGAGGATTCTCCGTCGACGATCTGGTATTTTTCTATACGCCCGAATGAGATATCTCAAGAAAACGAAAACAAACACGATGCTCGGAATAAAGCCCACAAGTCCGGTCTCTCCCAGAATTCTCAGAGCGGTATTATGAGCAGCTCTTGATGACCCCGTCGAAATTTCCGCTCCCTTGTAGTCATCAAAAGCTTTCTCAAAAGCCCCGAACCCAACTCCTATGATAGGGTGTGCAGCTACGACACGAGTGCCAACCTCAAGTATCTTGGACCGCTGTTCCATTGACGGGTCTTTTCCGGCAACCACTGTTTCTAGTCGACGCGACAACGTGAACATGTCTACTACCTTGCTACCCACGCCACTAAATATCAGTACAGAGATAATGCCAATGAATAGGAGAAGAAAGCTCACGCCCAATAATTTTCTTGCACCCCTGAGACTCAAGCCGAGATAGATGGTAAAGAAGAGACTCACGAGGATTAGAGTTGCAATACCCGAACGAGAAACGGTCGAGACAACGGATGCCAGAAGAATGACAAACGCTGCAGCCGAGGCAAGTCGCAGCAGTACTCCCTTTGCAATGACGATGAATCCGCCTGCAAGTGCGAAGGCCATAAGGAGGTAGGATGCATAGTAGTTCACATCTTGAAACGGTCCAAAGTAGACACGCCCCGTCACCACTCCTAGAAGCGAGCTTGACGTAGTGCTCTCCACGATACCGTACCCTGCGATCAACGCAGCCTCGATGAAAAACAACGTCAAGAGCGATAAAAAAATCTTCTCACTTTGTTCTCTTGCTAGGTAATAGTAGACGCCAGCTGCCGTAAGTGCACTCACCAAAAACTGCAGCAGTGCCTTAAAGCTTTCTCGGAGGTCAACAGAGTTCAGAATGCTCGGGATAAAAGCCAGGAACATGATACCAGTAAGACCCAGAACCGGAATGCGGTCAAACTGGAAGACCTCACGGACAGCAAACCGAATCACAAAAAGTAAAAGAAAGAAAGCTGCATAGGCATCGTAGAGACCAAAGCCCGGCAATGCCTCGAGCCCAAGTCCAGCATGTGCAAAGGGTAACAGAAGAATCAAAATCCCAACCCTCGCTACAGGAATTACACTCACTATCAGAGCGAGCAACAGCAGGAGCCCGATGGCAAGGTGTGTTTCAGAAGAGAGAGCCAACGCGATCAAAGACGCAATCGCAAGACCGATCGGGATGAGTCCTTCTCTCCTCAGAAGCAGGGAGTCCACCACACTCAACGTCACAGGACTTTCCCTCCCTTCGCCGCGAGAGATCGCAAAAGCCTGCTCACGCTACCCGTATTCCGATCGAGCAAATAGACCATGGGTAAGTAAACAAGGTAGTACAGAGCCAAGGAAGCAACCAACTGCCAAAGGTATTCCTCAATCCTGAGGTGTTGATCCAATGGAAACAAGTTGTTAATGAAAGCGAGGGCAGTGCCAGTATACAGTGAAGGCAAGTAAAGTTTAGTGACCTCTTTTAACCGTACAGTTCCTGTCATTCCAAGAATACTGTGTGCGTGACCCAAAAGCAGGGCCGAAAGAAGGAAAAACGA
>CAYHSB010000026.1:0-2324 GCA_964359185.1 uncultured Chitinophagales bacterium | reverse complement strand
GAAAAAGATGCTTGCGACGAGAACGGGTGCAATGAAAGCGGCGCCGGTAATGGCAGGTCCAAAGAGAGGCTTCAACTGTGCCGGGTCGTGCCCTTCACCAAAGCGCTCGCTGATGCGCGGATAGACCACCGAGCTGATTCCTTGCGATGAGGTAACTGGAATCTGCGCCATCAAGGAAGCCATACCGTAGATTCCGAGGTCCTCCTTGGAAAAAGCAATAGCCCCAACCACTCTGTCCAAGTTGAGAAGGAGAATGTAGAGGAGCCCGGTCGCAGAAAGCGGCAGCCCCATGGCAAGCAAAGGTCTCATCGAGTGCAGGCTGAAGTTCGGGCTGAATTCTCGTTTGTGGCGTAGGACGAAATACAGAGCCGCAGCAAATGACGCTACAAAAAGGCCAACTATTGCTCCCAAGAAATGAAAAGCGACGACGAGAGCGCTCACAGCGACAGTCCGCAGGAACTCGAATCCAGCCTCCACCTTGCTTGAAAGAAAGAACTCATGGCGGGTACGAAGAATCATCAGGTAGAATCGGTTTATCTGATCAGTCACGATGATGAAAGCTGATACAAGGATTCCATATCGCAGCAAAGAATCGTCAGAGCCTCTCAGAAAAAGGACATAGATGACCAGAAAGAGGAAAGCAAGGGTCGAGAGGGATAAGACTCCCCCGAATATTGTGTTGGCGATTCTTAAACTTTCATCTCCCCTCCCTTGGCCCCGATAGTAAGGGATTTCCTTATCTCCGGCGTGGCGGAGTCCCAGATGGATTTGATCCCCGTAGGTGAGCAGGAGACCGATCACAACCCATAAACCATAATCTGAGGGGCCGAGAAATTTCGCTACAAAAAAATTCCTGATCAGACTGAGGCCGAGGAGAACGTAACGGCTTGAAGCGAAGACCACACTGTCCTTAAACAAACTGTGCTTCACTTGGTATCCGCTATGCCAATGACTGGTAGAGAGCTTCGTATTTGTCGACAATTCTGTCCCACGTGTACTGCTCGCTCCAGAGTTGATACGCGCGTTCTGATATTGCAGCCCGTTTGGCATCTGAGGTCAGAAGCTCTTCCGCCACTGCAGCCATTTCATCCGGTGTACTCACAATCTTCACCACATCTCGATTGTCTTTAACATTCCCCACATTCGTCGTGATGAAGGGAGTCCGAGATGCAAATGATTCATACATCACAAGAGGAGCGCACTCGACACGTGAGCCAAAGAGAAACAGGTCCGCCTCCTGGTAGGCGGAGACAACCCATGACCGAGGGAGCGCTTGAAGTAGCTGTATGCGCCGATCCCACATACTTACGAGCTTGCAGCGCGGCCAGCAGCTATACCAGGAATGTACAAACGGCCGCTCGCCGACGATGAGGAGCGTCGCATCGCGCCGGTTCATTTTCTTGAATGCTTGGATGATGAAGTCATGTCCCTTGGCGAAGAAATGGTTTGAAACCGAAAGGATCACATAAGGAGTTCTTATCCCAAATTTTTCCCGGAACCCCAAGGGTTGACTGAGAAATTCCTGGCCCGCCCCATTGGGAATGATGACGGCTTTCGCGCCAAGGCCGTGCTGGTCACCAAACAGCTTATCCCGATAGTCCGCTGATGTGTAGACAATGCGGTCGTACTTCTCTAAGCCATTCATGTATGCTTTGGCATAATACGCTTCATAGCGTGGGTGCCCAATTTTCGACACTCCCGGGGTGCTCAGAACTTTCTTTCCTGAAACACGATCGAGAACGTCGAACGCAAGATCAGTTGTCCACACATTAGCGGCGAAGTTCATTACAATCTCGGCATTGGAGTCTAGGAGAAAACGTTGGTAGCGTTCCCCCTCACCAGCTATGCCACGCACTAGGTTTCCCTTTACGGCAAAACTCGCTATGCGGACATTGTCGATCTGCTCAGGACGATCAGGGACTGAGGAAGTGGCGACGACCACGTTGTGCCCTCGCGCCGCAAGCCCTTCGGCAATCTGACGCGCCTGCTCCTGTATGCCGCCACCACCTCGGGCGTAATAGAATTCCACGGTAATGAGAATCTTCACGAGCCAAAGACTTCTTTCATCCATACGTTAAGTAATTCTTCGCCTTCGCGTCCAATATAATCAAGGAGCTCAAATTCGAATTTTGCGAAACGTTTGCGGGCTTTTTCAAATTCCGTGGATTCGGTAATTTCAAACCACTCGAAAGGATCCGCTTCAATTTCAGGACCGTCATCGTCAGCTTCCTTGTCCTTGGCGTCTTTTCCTTTGCTCTTGGTTTCTTTTTCTTCTTTGTCTTTCTTTTTTCCGCCAGAGGCGGATCCGCCTTTGGCGGACTTTT
>CAYHSB010000025.1:5080-14496 GCA_964359185.1 uncultured Chitinophagales bacterium | reverse complement strand
TTGACGATGCTTTCGCTTGAAGTCTGTAGATGGCACTTCCCCCGGTTTGAGGCATCTAGAGCCACTTCCGGACATCGCACGGGCGTAACTTGTCCTTGTTTGAATCTCAACTACTGTGCCAGCCTTGCATCGCTTACTTTCGGATCAGCTTCCGCTAAATGTCAAAAGATTCGCACCCTGGATGCGCCTCCCGATTCTTCAGTTATCCAGCAGACTGTAATTTCTACAGAATACCGGTTAGCTTTTGCACCTAAGCATACTATCCAATTTGGGAGAAGATTGAAATCTTGGCACCGTCACAACCAAGAGGGGCACTCTAGAGAGATGGAAGACAGGCAGGTGTTACGAACCAGCACGAACAGAATGCGAGCTCTCCCTGTTGCGAGGGTGTCGATACTCTCCGATAGATGGATAATCTCGATTCATTCCACCGATGGATGATCACGACATCTTATGAAGGGGATCTATTGCGAGGGGATGAAAACTGCATGAGGGTTGGTCTATGCGGTAAGGCTTTTTGGTGGGCGATGATGTCTGCCTATGTGCTAAGCACTTTTAAAGTGCGTAGCACATTATGGCGCATAAACCAGATAATTCGTATATTCAAATGCCCTATGATGCGTAAACTAGCACATGACGAGATTGCCTCACGTCGGCAAACGCTTGAGGCTCTCCACGATGTCAAGCGGCTCCCCGTGAGCGTCGTGCTGGACAACGTGCGAAGCATCTATAACGTTGGCTCAATCTTCCGGACTTCAGACGGTGCAATGATCGAGAGGCTGTATCTCTGCGGGTATACGCCCCATCCACCGAGGAAGGAGATCGAGAAGACTGCGCTTGGGGCCACGCAGAGCGTCCCGTGGGAATATCGACAAAGTCCCCGTGAGCAAATCCTAGAACTCAGAGCGAAGCATGTCAAAATCTGTGCGCTCGAGCTTACCACCCACAGCATCCCCTATTACAAAATAGCCAGAGAAGATTTCCCCCTCTGCCTCGTGGTCGGGAATGAACTTACAGGGATTTCGAAAGAACTTCTTGAGCTCGCTGATCTCGCCATCGAAATCCCGATGTTCGGGATCAAACAGTCGCTAAACGTGGCTGTTGCCTACGGCATCGCACTCTTCGAGTTGAGCAGAATCTGCAGATCGACTAACCAGCAGCCTTAAGTGCGACGCACATCTAACTTTCAAGATGATTTTCCATTATAATCGTAAGCATGCGTGAAGAAGTCTTCCTTCTCAAGCGTGTGAATGCGGACAACTCTAGCACGAACCAGCTTCACAAGGATGCGAGAAGCACGCCGCTCAGAGATGTTCACGAGATGGCAGAACTGCTTCAGCGTGATGCGTTCGTTCTCTTCAAGGTACTGGAACAAGCGCCGTTCGTTTTCTCCGATACTCAGTTCTAGTGGTTCTCCATCTGGACGCTCCTCCCGGAGAATCTTCACCACCTCCTTGCTCGCGAGGACAGTCTTATCATTCACTCGGATATAGACTTTCGCATCGCGGCCGTCCTCGTTCTCCCCGATATACTGATGGGGTTTCTCAGTACTTTCCTCCACCCTCGCAACAATGACGTCTTTCCCATTGAATGGAACGATGT
The DNA here is from genome assembly GCA_964359185.1 of uncultured Chitinophagales bacterium. Taxonomy (GTDB): domain Bacteria; phylum Bacteroidota; class Ignavibacteria; order UBA10030; family JAHEZR01; genus CAYHSB01. Next base: position 12,894 of record CAYHSB010000025.1, on the reverse strand, counting down.
CAAGAAGCGGTCGAATAGGCGGTTCGCAGTAACGCGCACCTGCTTCCCCCAGTAACTCAACTTCCGTCTTTTCGCTCTCAACACCCACGATAGAGCCGTCATCGTCGACACCGAAAAGAATGCTTCCCCCCTTCGTGTTCGCGAAGGCGATCATTGCCTTGGCAATCTTTTCAGACGAAGGGACAAGCCGCTTGAACTCTACGTGGAAACCCTCTCCCTTTGCGATTAGGTTGAGGACATCTTGGCTGGTCATTGAGACTCCTTAGGTCTTGAGACTGTCCAGGTAACTTTGAAGGAGCAACACTGAGGCCATTCTGTCGACATTCCCTTTTTTACGGCGTTCAATCTTCTTGGTCCCCATCTCACGCATCGCTTGCTGTGCTAGCCTCGACGTGAATCGTTCGTCCCAAGTTCCGACGCGCACGCCGACTTCTTGCTGCAGCTGACCGAGAAACTCGTACACCTCCTTCGCTTTCATGCCGACTTCGCCCTTAAGGTTATAGGGCATCCCAACTATGATTCTACCGACTTCATGTGTTGAGATAATCTCCCGGAGGTTATCAAAAATTCTCGAATCGTTGTAGAGAGTTGGAAGGCCGCGGGCAATGATATTCATGGGGTCGCTGATCGCGATTCCCAGCCGGCGGGAGCCGTAGTCAATCGCGAGTATTCTCTTCGAGTCTCTCAATGCGGCCTTGGTCCTCAACTGAGTCCTGAAGAGGGCGTTCCACTTCACCGTTGGGGTTTTGCACTTGAATGGGAACGGGTGGTATTAGATCTGTTTGCTCGAGAGGCTGCTCGAGAAACCTCTTGAGAAGTTTGCTTGGCTTGAAATGAGTTTTCCTTCGGGCAGGAACGAAGATAATCTCACCAGTCCGTGGGTTCCTTGCTTTCGGCTTAGGTTTCGTTCTCTTCACTTCAAAGACGCCGAAGTCCCGGATCTCAATCCGAAGTTCAGGATCCGCGCTGGTGATGATCTTGCGCAGGGCAGCAAAGAGGTGATCGACCCACTTTTCAGCGACACGGACCTTCTCCGAGCTCAACTCCGCCACTTTCTGTGCCACGTCTCTCTTTGTATACGTTTTCACTTTTCCAGACCGCCCGTATCTTATGACCTCTTTCATTAGAAAGACCTCCTCTTGGTCACTCTTCGAATCGGTCGATGGAGTCAATCCCCTGGAGCTTTCTCAGCTTGTCCATGATCCGCTGGAGATGGTCAATATCTTTGACGTACACAATGATCGACCCTTCAAAGAAGGAGTCCTTCGAGTCGATGTTCACACTGCGGATGTTCGTGTTTTGATAGGTTGATATGGTGTGTGCAATTTCATGGAGCAGGCCCGGACGGTCTTTCCCAGCAACTTTTATTCCCGCAATGAACATGGCTCCATCCGTTATCGGCCAGCCAACTTCAACGACTCTTTCTGCTCCAGAGGCGAGCCTGTGCACGACGTTGTGGCAATTCTTCCTATGAATCTTTATCCCCTCACCGACGGTCACAAAACCGAGAATGTCGTCGCCGGGGACTGGATTGCAGCACTTAGCGTAATTGTGCATGAATTGATCCCGCTTTCCCTCGACAAGTATCCCACCAAGAGTGCTGCGAGCAGTTTTGACGAAAGTTGAAAAGAGGTTCTCCTTTTTCACTTCCTCAACACCCTCAGGCTCGACTAAAGGGGATCTCTTCCGCTCCAAAAGAGCGACTGTTTGCTCAAGGTCCAGAGGTCCAAAGCCAATTTCGTAATAGAACTCCTGTGGATTCGCTACCTTCACCTCTGCGAGAAGCTCTATGAACTCCTCCTCCGTCACCTGAATGCGACTCTTTTTCAACCTCTTTTCCCACATTACCTTTCCTTTCTCTGCAGTCTTCCGAGTTTCTTCCCTTATCCACCGTCGGATGTGCGCCTTGGCTTTATGTGTCACGGCAAACTGTTCCCAATCCGGATTCGGGGTTTGGTTCTTCGACGTAATGATCTCGATCTGGTCGCCGCTTCGCAACTGCGTATTGAGGGGAACAATTCGGCCATTCACCTTAGCTCCTATGCAGTGGAAACCAATCTCGGAGTGAATTTCGAAGCCAAAATCGACAGGAGTGCTACCCTTCGGAAGAATTTTTAGCTCCCCCTTAGGGGTGAAAACGTAGATCTCATCCTGATAGAGATTTAGCTTGAAACTCTCCATCAACTCCTTTGGGGTTTCCTCCGCTGTGCGCTGGTCGAACATTTCACGCACCCAGTTTACCCAATCTTCTAACTCCTTATCAAGGGATGCAACATTCTCCTTGTACTTCCAGTGCGCTGCAACACCTTTCTCCGCTACCTCATGCATTGCCCGGGTACGGATTTGCACTTCGACCATTTTTCCTTCGGGGCCTACGACGGTCGTATGGATGGACTGATACCCATTTTTCTTCGAGATTGAGATGTAATCTTTGAATCTTTCGGGAATGGGGATGTAGATTTCCGAGATGATTCCATAAGCGGCAAAACAATCGTTTGGATTCTCAGTCTCAAGGATCAGCCGAACAGCGAAGAGGTCATAGATTTCTTCTAAAGGCTTCCCCCTGTTGGCCATCTTGTTGTGAATACTGTAGAGGTGCTTTGGTCTCCCGCTGATTTCGAACGCAAATCCTACTTCCTTCAGACTCTTTTCAATTGGGGCAACAAATTTCTTGATGTAATGCTCACGCTCTCTCCTCTTTGCTTTTATCTTCTTGCTTAGCTCCTCGTATTCTTTTCGGTTCAAGTACTTGAATGAAAGATCCTCTAACTCCCACCGAATTTTCGCAAGCCCAAATCGGTGCGCGAAAGGTGCGTAGATGTCGAGTGTTTCCTTCGCGAGTCTTTGTTGCCTTTCCGGTGGAAGATACTCCAATGTGCGCATGTTGTGGAGACGATCAGCAAATTTCACGAGCATGACCCGAATGTCGTTTACCATCGAGAGCAGCATCTTCCTGTAGCTCTCAGCCTGAGTGATCTCGTGACTCCTGAAGATGTCGGTAATCTTCGTTGCACCGTCAACAATGCTTGCGATGGTATCTCCAAACTCTTCCCGAATTCCTTCAACCCCATACTCGGTGTCCTCAGCCACGTCGTGGAGAAGTGCGCTCGCTACTGAAATATCGTCCAGGGGGATCTCTTTTGCCACGATCATGGCCACTTCATAAGGATGGTTAAAGTAGGGTTCACCGGAAGCGCGCATGTCATGCTTATGGGCTTTTAACCCGTACTCGAATGCGCGCTGGAGGAGTGACTCGTTAACACCCGGGAGGTTATCCTCACACACCGCAAGCAGTTCGTCAAGTTTTTTCTTGTGCTTCCCGTTTAGCACGTGCACCTCTCTGGCAGTGCTGAGATTATGTTTGCTGATGTCTGCCTAAGACTCAATATAGTTCTTTGTCGATAAATATCAAGTTCGCCAGTTCGGGTTTCATCGCTTCATCAATTAACCAGTGCCGAAGAACCTATCTCCTGCATCCCCAAGCCCCGGAAGGATATAGCCATTCGTGTTGAGCTGTCGATCAAGCGCAGCCGTGTAGATCGCCACATCAGGATGCTTCCGGGTGAGATACCGCACACCCTGCGGTGCGACTACAAGACAAACAATCCGAATTTGGGTTACCTTTTTTTCTTTCATAAAAGTCACCGCAGCGGAGGCACTTCCACCCGTGGCAAGCATCGGGTCGAGGAGAAAAACAAGGCTGCCCTTTAAGGTCTTCGGAAATTTCGAATAGTAGTCGATTGGCTTCAGAGTCTCTTCATCCCGATACAACCCAATGTGGCCGACCTTTGCTGGGGGCAGGAGGTTCAAGAAGCCTTCGACCATCCCAAGACCAGCTCTGAGAACCGGGACCAGAACTATTTTCTGAGAGAGTCGGTATCCTTGCGTCTTCTCAAGTGGTGTTGTCAGAGAGAATGACTCTAGAGAAAGGTCCTTCGTGACTTCATAGGCCATGAGTGCAGAGAGGCGTGAGAGCGCCTGCCGAAATTGGCCGCTCGGCGTGCGCCGATCGCGTAGGATGGATATGTCTCGCTGGATGAGTGGATGAGTAATGACTGTGAGATTCTTCATGCGTGATGTGGATGGCTCAGGTTGAAATAAAGGAGGATTCTGAACACGCTAAGATTTCTCTCGTCTTGGCGTAGCCTTCCAGATTCGTTTCGATACGTTTGCGGCTACAAGAACAGGATCCCAAAGTGGGCTGAAGGGTGGCGCGTATGCGAGGTCCAGCTGCGAAATCTCATCTACAGTAAGCTTATGTTGTACCGCTACGGCAAGAATATTTGCCCGGAGTGTTACTCCTTCTCCTCCAAAGAGATTCGCGCCGAGAAGCCTTTTGGATTTCTTATCGAGAATGAACTTCACTGTCACATCTTTGCTTCCGGGCATGTAGGCGACTCTTGAGTGGCCGTGAATCAATTCAGTCGCAACATCAAACCTGCTCTCCCGAGCCTCATCAGCGCTGAGCCCGACCTGAGCGACCTCAAGATCGAAAACCTTGACTGCGATCGCGCGGATTGCTCCTTTGAACAACGCCCTTCCCCCTGCTGCGTTCTCTCCAGCCACCCAGGCCGCTTTGCTGGCCACGGTAGCTAACGGCATGTACATCGGCCGATTGTTCACCAAATTCTTCACCTCGCAACAATCTCCCGCTGCGTAGATATTATCAGTTCGTGTGCGCTGCATCTCATCCACCCGGATCGCTCCGGTTGCACCGACTGAGATACCCGCGTCCTTCGCAAGCTCAGCGTTGGGTTCGACGCCAAGGGAGAGTATGACGATATCAGACTCAAAAACCCCTTTGCTTGTGAGCACGCGGACAACTTGCCCCACTCTCGACGAACTATGTGGCTCGTGTATGAAGCGTTCAGTTTGGACATTAGGAATGAAGTGGACACCATGCTGGGTCAGTTGCTCTGCGACGGCTTGCCTCGTCTCCCTCTCCAGCCCAGCCATCGGGAGTTCACTCTTGTGAAGTATCGTCGTTTCAATGCCGAGAGAGGTAAGTACTTCCGCCATTTCCATCCCAATGTATCCGCCGCCGACGAGCACAGCCTTCCGTGGGTGCGCGCTATCCAGAAACTCCTTAATTTTCATTCCATCATCATAACTCTTTACGACGAAAACGTTTTGTGAATTCTCACCCGGAATACTGAGTCTACGTGACTTTGAGCCTGTTGCAAGAATAGCCTTGTCGAATAAATACTCGACCACATCATTCTTCTCCAGGTCGCGGACAAGGACTTTGCGCTTCGTCGGCAGGATCTTTTCCACTCTATGGTGAATCTTGACAGTGACACCCCTCTTCTCTTTGAGCTCGCCGGGAGTGTACGCGATGAGCTTCTGTTTGTCGTCCACGATCCCACTGAGGTAGTAAGGAATCTCGCAGATACCGTATGAGATGTTGCTGCCTTGCTCGAAGAGAATGACTTCCGCGTCAGGATTAACTCGCTTCGCTTTGCTCGCAGCACTCGGTCCTGCCGCCAACCCACCTATCACGACAATACGCCGTTTCATCCGCTCATCTACTTCCTTTTGAAAACGACAGTGATCGGGACACCTGCGAACCCAAAATGTTTTCGGAGCTTGTTCTCAAGAGCGCGGCTGTATTCCGTCTTGACCAGCGTCGGCTGATTTGCGAAAAAGGCAAAGACAGGAGGACCCGCCTTCACCTGTGTAACGTACTGGATCTTTATCTCTTTACCTGAAACTGAACTCGGCGGTGACGCCTTAATCTCCCTCAGCATAAGTTCATTTAACACGTGGGTCGCGACCCGTTTCTGCCGCTCGTCTCGAACGCGCTTTGAGACATCAAGGATCTGAGATATGTTCTGTTTCGTAAGAGCAGAAGCGAACAGGATGGGAGCATAGTCAAACATTCTCAGCCTTCTCTTCAGCACCCGCTCATATTGTAGTGCGGTTTTCTCGTGCGTCTCGACAAGGTCCCATTTGTTCACTGCAAGGACTACTCCCTTCTTCCGCTCTGCTACTGCACTGATGATCCGAAGGTCCTGTTTCTCGAGTCCCAGTGTTGCGTCAATAAGCACGACGGCGACATCGCACCTGCCGATGGTCCGAAGAGTCCGTATCGTGCTAAAGAACTCTATGCTCTCTTTCATTGCGTTTCTTTTCCTCAACCCCGCAGTATCGATTAGAAGGAAGTCCTCCCCCTTATACCGGAGCACGGAGTCAATGGAGTCTCGTGTTGTCCCTGGAACTTCTGTGACAATAGAGCGCTGTCTTCCAACTAGCACATTCGCCAGCGATGACTTCCCTACATTTGGCCTCCCGATAATCGCGATCTTCGTCCGGTCGGCAATCTCTTCAACAACATCATCTCCTTGAAAATCTTCGACCAGAAGGTCGAGGAAATCGCCGATGTTCCTCCCATTCAACGCCGAAATTGGAAAGGGTGAGCCCAAGCCGAGCGAGTAGAATTCTGAGGCGGCAGCCTCCCACTTCGGTCCGTCGACTTTGTTCACTGTGAGCAGTACTTTCTTATCCCATTTCCGGATTACCTCTGCGATGGCGTAGTCAAGGGGAGTTGCCCCAACCGATGCGTCAACTACAAAGATCACCGAGTCAGCTTCCTCGATGGCCATTTGTGCCTGTTCCCGAACCGCTCGCTCGATGACGTCCAAGCTCTTTGGGATAAACCCGCCTGTGTCAATGATGGTGAAGCCTTTCCCGGCCCACTCCGCCTCGGCATAGTGTCTGTCGCGGGTCACCCCAGCAATGTCGTGGACAATAGCACGCTGAGAGCCAAGAATCCGATTGAAGAGGGTGGATTTTCCAACGTTGGGCCGCCCAATAACTGCAACAACTTTATGCGTCGTTGTAGACGACATGACCGCTTCTCCAACATTCCTACCATGCATGGCTTCGAAAAAGATAGGAAGTTTTGGAGTGAAGTTCAACCTACTGAGGCATTGAGGAAGGTGTACGTGACGTACCCATAGGTTCAACCAGTAGGATCGAAGTATTTCTTGGGGAATTGACTTTGGCAAGAGGCAGTGGGAAGCAAAAAGACGGAAGCAGCTACTTCACCTACTTGTCTTTTCGAAGTGAGTCAGTTCAGTAACCCTCGACAGCATTTCACTCAGCGCGTCGAACCCGGCCGATTTGCTGATATAGGCAGCTGCTCCAACGTGCGCAGAAGAGATTCTGTCCGCTTCCTTGTCTGAAGTGCTGACCACAACGACTGGCACATCCTTGAGATACTGATTCGATTTAACCTGGCGCAGTACGTCTCGTCCGTCGGTCCGTGGCATGTTTAGATCAAGGAGGATGATGTCAGGGCGAAGGCTCTTCTTATGAGGTGACGAGACAGTCGAACCCGAAAGGTAACTCATTGCTTCGACTCCGTCGCGAGCCACGACGACCTGAGCACGAACGTTCTTCCTGCTGAGAATCAGCTGGATGAGTCTGGCATGTTCCAGGTTGTCTTCGACTAGGAGAATGTTCAGTTCTTTCATAGTGGCAAGAGTTCCAAGATGCCTTACATGTCGACGATGACGCAGGTGAGTGTTTTTTCGACGCCATCGATCGAGCGGATTCTCGAGAGGACAAACTCTCCGATCTCGCTGATGTCCTTGCCCTCTGCGAGGATGATGATGTCATACGGACCTGTAACGAGGTGAGCTGCTTTCACACCTCGAAGGCTTTCAATTTTCTGAAAGACTTTCTTGGCTTTGCCTCCCTGAGCTTCAATGAGGATGTAGGCTTGCATTGCTGTGCCCTCCTAAAATTAGCCGTGTATAAGGAGACTGTTCAAACTGAGAATTTGCGTGTCGGGGCGCCCGGATTCTCCGCCA
>CAYHSB010000025.1:0-4980 GCA_964359185.1 uncultured Chitinophagales bacterium | reverse complement strand
GTCGGGGCGGTGGGATTTGAACCCACGACCCCCTGGTCCCGAACCAGGTGCTCTAGCCAGACTGAGCCACGCCCCGAAGAAAGAGTCAACAGTGCATGGTGATTAATGGATGGCGAAGAAAAAAATTGGCCCTGAGCCACGAACTGCACCAATACCGCATTCATAATACAAAATGCGCACGCGAAAATCAAGTTGACGGTAGCCGGTACATATTCACAATCTTCACAGCAATTGAAGGAAAATCTTGTTCATCGTCTATCGAAAACCAGCGAATTCTTTTTTCTCGCCGAAACCACGTCAGCTGGCGCTTGGCGAAGCGTCGTGTGTTTCGCTTTATCAGTTCGACCATTGTATCATAGCCAATTTCACCTTGTAGATGAGAGAGCGCCTCATGATACCCTACGGTTTGCAGCGAGTTCGTTTCTTCTGAGTAACCGAGTTCTATCAATTTACGCACCTCCTCAAGCAAACCATCTTCAAGCATCACATCGACTCTTCGGTTGATGCGCCCGTAGAGCACCCTGCGATCCCACTGGAGGCCGATCATCAGTGGAGTGAAATGAATTTGTATTTTCTCCTTTTGGAGCTCGGATAAGGGAACGCCCGTGAGTTCGTATACCTCAAGGGCTCGAACGATCCGTCGTGTGTTGCTCGGAAGCATTCTTGCCGCAGAGGCTGGATCGATTTTCCGAAGTTCGCTGAGAAGTACTTCAACTCCCTCTGCATGCAGGCGCTCATAGAGTCGATGGCGAACCTCATTGTCAGCCGAAGGTCCCTGGAAAAATCCATCGATTAATGACTGAATGTACAAACCTGAACCTCCAACAACAATGGGGACACTTCTTCGCTGAAAGATGTCGTCAATCATCTCTCGCCCTTTCCTGCCAAAATCGCCCGCGTTGAAGATTTCATCCGGTTCCAATTCATCAATGAAATAGTGCTTTACTTCCCGGCGCTGCGCCTTCGTCGGCTTCGCAGTTCCAACGTCGAGGTGCTTGTAGGCCTGTCGCGAATCCGCGGATATGATCTCTCCATCTAAAGACTTAGCTAAGAGAAGGGCGAGGGCTGTTTTTCCAGAGCCGGTAGGTCCGACGATGCAGAGAACGATCTTCTTCATCGACTTCGGCGAGCGAGAGTACAGGGGAATGGATTGAAACGAGCAACGCGCCACGTCGCGGGCCGGTGCTATCCCCACCCTTTCTTTCCAATGAGCGGAACAAACCTAAACCCGAAAACTTCCTTAATGTCATACTCATCACCGTGTCGAACAACAATATTCATCTGCTGCATATCAAGGTCTCCGATCGGGATGACTAACCTCCCACCTTCGGCAAGCTGGTTAAGGAGCGGTTCTGGAATCTTCGGCGCGGCGGCAGTCACAATAATTCCATCGAAGGGAGCAAACTCTGCCCACCCCACTGTACCATCACCGACCTTGGAGGCAATATCGTACTTTAGCTTTTCAAGAATCTTCCGCGCTTCCATCAGCAGTTCAGCATGGCGTTCGATGGTAAAAATCCGTGCACCCATTTCAGCGAGGATGGCCGCTTGGTAACCGGATCCAGTCCCGACCTCGAGAACTCTGTCTCCCTCGCTGACATTCAAGCACTGCGTCATGAATGCTACAGTGTACGGTTGGGAGATTGTCTGCGAGCATCCGATGGGCAGCGCGCAGTCGTCGTAAGCACGGTTTCGAAAAGCTTCTGGGACAAACAGGCGGCGCTCAACGTTTTCGAATGCTGTCAGCACCCGGGGGTCTGTGATTCCCCGTTCCTTTAGGAGATCCACCATCTCCTTGCGCTGACGTTCATACCGGGGCACGAACTGGGACTCCCCTCTTTACAGCATCTACTATGAGCGCGACACGCTTCATCGCGAGCACATCGTGGACGCGGACAAGATTTGCACCGTTGAGAATAGAAACTGCGACCGCAGCCGCTGTCCCTTCAAGCCTCGAGTCAACAGGAAGGTTGAGAATCATTCCAATGAAGGATTTCCGCGAAGGTCCCACCATCACCGGATAGCCAAGTTCTCTAAGTTCATTCAGACGTCGGAGGATTTCAAGATTATGTCCGACGTTTTTGCCGAAGCCAATGCCAGGGTCAATGATTATTTGATTGACGCCATGCTCTTCGGCGCGGTGGATACGCTCTTCGAGAAAAGCTTTTATCTCGCTCACGACATCGTCATATCGTGGATTCTCCTGCATCGTCTTTGGCAACCCTTTGATGTGCATGATGACCACTGTGGCACCGTACTCCGCAGCGATGCCAGGCATTTCAGGGTCAAAGGTCAAACCGCTGATGTCGTTGATGATGGTCGCCCCCGCCTCGAGAGCCTTTCTTGCTACTGCGGGTTTGTACGTGTCAATCGAAATCGGGACATTCACCTTGCCTGAAAGTTCCGTAATGACCGGCAACACGCGGCGAAGTTCTTCATCGAGAGGGATCGGATCTGAACCGGGCCGCGTAGACTCTCCACCGATATCAATAATATCAGCGCCTTCCTCAGCCATTCGTATGCCTTGCTCGATAGCAGCCGATCTGTCGAAGTACTTTCCACCGTCAGAGAAGGAATCAGGGGTGACGTTGAGCACCCCCACGAGGTGAGTTCGAGATGCGAAGTCGTACTCGACTGAGCCAGATCGGAAGAGGAAGTGATTCACTCTCAGCGCTTCCATGTGATTAAAAGGGAAAAAATCTATCCGCCAATATAAAGAAAACGCCTTTGACAATCAATCAAACTGACCAAGAATGAAAAACCCCGAGGGTTTCTCGGGGCGACATCTCAGACAGGAGTCTCTGGAGGCTTTGTGCGAAGCATCTTCAGCTTCGCTTTGAGCTTCTTCCCCTTCCTCCTATGCTTCCGCCAAACTAATCTTTTCTTCTTATTCATAACAAACCTTTTTCCATAATTATGGTTCGCTGCAAGAGTGATAGAAACCGCACTTCGCGCAAACGAGTCTGCACCGAAATCACTCTAGACGATGCCCGCAGTTCACACAATACTGCCAGAAGTGTTCCTGGAGGATTTCTCGTGGGAGATATTTCTCGTCGACCTTTCGTATTTCAGTCAATGCTTGCTTTAGCTCAAAGTCCATAAGCTCCCGTCTCTGGCATTAAGATAGCATTTTCATTTGTCGTTGTCAACCTTTGCAAGGATCTTTTGGAGAACCTGCCTCTGTCGCTTCCTGTCGTAAGCCTTCTTCGACTTCTCTACCTTTGGAGGCTTCTTCGGGACGGGAATTCTCTTCTTAGGTTTCTTCATTTGGTTGCGGGCAATAGTCCCGGCCTCCCATTCTAGCGGAGTTTGCGTATCCCGTTTCGACACACAGGATCCCTTGAACCAAGAGTGGCGACATACAGAAGCCTGTTCTCCTCGCCCTCGGTTGTGTGTGGATGGTAGAGATGATAGAGGATCGCCAAGTGTCTGAGATCAATGAGACGCACTCCAATCAATTGCAGCCGATGGGCCACGTCTGAGTCTTCCCCCAATCCCGGAGCTGTGTAATCCTGGTTGAACCCGTTGATGTCCTCGAGAAAGTTTTTCTTGAGGGAGAAATTGCAGCCGACAATCTGAACGTGCTTCCGACGCAAAATTTTCCTCAGCAATGGGCTCTCGATTCGAATGGCTTCCTCGAGATGGCTGCTCCGCGATGTCAGACCGTCCAACAAGCGTTGGGGCGTAAACTTCTCGTACCGACCTGAATACACATCCTCCAGTCGAAGGCGATCGCTAAAGCTTTTACTTAAGAGAACGCGTCGCCCGCACAAGACCCCCCTTGATTCTCGATGGGTCCAGTGGTCCTGGACAAACTTGTGATGCGGGATGCAGTCGCCGTCGATGAAGACCAGATAGTCAGTTTCCGACGCTTCGATCGCTTTGTTGAGAATGGCATTCTTTCGAAATCCTTCGTCGGGTTGCCAGAGATGCTTCACCGGAAATGAAGCCAGAGGGATGGTGTTTTCAATCACCTTGGTTATCTCAGGACCTGAGCCGTCATCGGCGACGACGACCTCGAAATCCCGCATGGATTGTCGCAGCAAAGCGGTAAGCACGAATTCAAGATACCGCACGGCATTATAAACAGCTACGACGACTGTCAGAGATTTTCTCACAGCCTTACCTCGAGGGATGAGATCTTCCTGAAGAGGAGAGGATCTCACTGATCCGAGTAAATGCTTCATCCACACTAATCATCCTCAAACAGTATGAACCAAATCGCTCCCCATTGGGGACCTTGTCGAGACACGTGTTGGGTGGGCAAACCGGGCACTTCTCCTTCCCTTGCAGTGTGGCGTGATCATCATCTTCCGGGTATACTTTCCACTGGCGGTCATGAAACTGTCGCAGGAAAGCGAGGGACGGAGTCCCGATTGCCGCAGCGAGGTGGCGCGGGCCCGAATCATTGGAAACACAAAGAGCGCACCGCTGCAACAACGCAGCAAAGTTTTCAATGTCATGCCCTGGATCAGCTTCTGTAAGTTTCGTTCGAACAACTCGTCTGATATCGTTGACGGCATGCTCGTCCTCAACGCCTCGGAAGAGAATCACCCTAACGTTCGCATCCGTCTGCAGTTTGTCGACAAGCGCCGCGTAACGCTCCGGTGGCCATATCTTATAGTCTCCCGTCGCATCGGGATGAATTGCGATCAGCTTCTGGGATCTATCAAGCCCGCAGGTGCGCAGAAACTCATCTGCCCATCGCCGCGAAGATTCCGGGATTATGAATTCTGTACGATTCGAGGTGACAGCTGCACCAAGTGCCCTAACCAGATCGCAATAGTATTCCAGCACACCTCGACTCCCAACACGGGTGTTAACTTTGAGTGTCAGCAGCCAGTCGAGAGCTTGACCTTCTTGCCCAACGCGAGCTTTCGCACCTGATGCAAACGCACAGATGGTAAACCTGTCCTCGGGCCATGTGCAAATAACGGTATCGAATTTTTTCCTTCGCACAAAACGCAAGATTGTGAACTC
>CAYHSB010000024.1:9941-14800 GCA_964359185.1 uncultured Chitinophagales bacterium | reverse complement strand
TAACGACAACAGACGGGGTAGGAGGTGAGTCGAGGATGTCCACGACTTCCTTTGGCGGCAATTTGTAGGGAGTCTGAGCAAGCACCTCGAGAGTAAAAGCAAGGATGAAGAACACTACAGATGAGCGTCTCATGGTTTCTCCAGAAGAGGTTATGATTGATTGACAGAACACTTCTGCTCCGTCAGGTCTCCCGACCTGACATGCGAGGTCAGAGACCTCGCACGAGCACAGTGTGTTTTTCTTAGCCCAACTGAGCGATCCGTTAGCTCCTTACTTCTGCTTCAGCAACTCCTCGATTCTCAAGCTTAAGTTTCCCACGTAGTCTTCAGTCTGATTAAACCCCACCTCCTTGAACTGAATCTTTCCGGTTTTGTCGATAAGGAAAGTCGTTGGAATGCCAGTCACGCCGAAACGTTGCGTAACTTTCGCATCCTCGTCGAAGGCCGCAGGGATGGTGTACTTGTTCTCCATCAAGAATGTCTTTGCCTTTGCTGGAGTCTCACTACTCCAGCTCGAGTTGACCGCGAGAAAAGCGACGGCTGGGTTGTCCTTGAACTTGTTGTATGCTCTCTGGAAATATGGGAATTCCGCCTTGCACGGGCCGCACCAGGTTGCCCAGAAAGTCAGGACGAGAACCCTGTCTTTGTAGTCTGCAGATGCAACTAGATTACCATCCAGAGTTTTTGCCTGCCACTGAGGGGCGTTCTTGTTCACTCGCTCAGACGCCAGCTTATCGACTCCAGCTTCTCTCCACTTGCGTTCGAAGCGCACCACCAGTTCATCAAATCCTCTCTCGGACCCGTGCTTCTGCGTGTAAACTCTCTTCAGGCTCTCCTTCGCCTGAGGGTCCAAGGGCTTCGTTCTCAACATTTGCTCATGGAGAACATAGGCGCTATCGACTTTCCCGTTTTTCTCGTACACTTCTGCTAGATGCATTCTAATATCTGGTTGATCTGGTGCGTCGAGGTGTGCTTGGTACAATAACGGCTCCGCCTCGGCATACATGCCTTTTTGAGAATACGCCCAGCCTTTAGTGGCGCGATACATTGCACGCAGGTACTTCGAGTTCCTCTCGCATTCAGTCTTGGGTGCAAAAGTACGCGTCTCGGTAACCGCAGTGTCAGTTACAAAAATACCGGGAATTCCACTTGGTTCGTCATCAACCATGCGGATGGCTCTCTCGGCATATACCAATGCCGTATCCAAATATATCTTCTTGTCTGCAAAAGCCTGCGCAACTGAGTTGTATGCACCTGCCTTATACCGGCTTTCAGCTATTGTCCATTGATGTGCGACTTGAAGCATCTTCTCGTAATCTGATATCTCTTCATAATACTCAAAGATTCCCCGATATGCGGAGCCGACGTGAATCGATCTAGGGAAGTCAGCAATAAACTGTTCCGAGAGAATTTTCTTCTGCTCTTTGTCTACAGTTCTTGTTGCTTTATTTAACCGTATCCATTCTGCATAGCCGCTTTTCGGCGCAATCGTTAACAACTTATTCTCGAGGTCTCCTGCCCTCGTCTGGTTTCCATAAGAGCGATACCACCGCACAGTTCTATCAATGGAGCTAAGGTCCGTCGGTGCTTCGGCTAGATGTTTTTCGAATTCAGCTGTCACGAGGTTTTTCAAAGAGTCTGGGTTCAGACTCGCTTTCAGTTCGTTTGACCACAGGCTGACCCTTGCGGCCCAGTTGTCAGGATACAGGGCAAGTTCCTCTTTGTACTCGATCGCCATCAAGGAGTCCCGGACTCGCCGATCTTGGGGGTAGCGGATGCCAAACGAGCTGGCCCTCCACCAATGCGCACCCTTCACAGGTTTGTGGTCCTTTCCGTACAAGAGAAAGTCCCAAAACTTTCTGCCATTATCATCTTTCTTCTCTCCCGAGTTGAAAAAGAAATATTGCAACGCGGTAGTTGTGTCATGTATGGAAAGGGTAGTTGTCCATTTTCCACCTCGGAGCTCCATAGTCTTCATTGATTCGCCTGGAAAACGGAATCCAAGATAGACTTCCATCTCTTGAGCGTTTTTCAGAACCGCCCCTTTCGCACTCGGGTCGTATGTAATGGTGATTTTCTCTCCATGCCGAGGCTGGGCGGGTGTGATTGTGACGTAATCTTCTTGGGCGAGGAGAGGTGGGGCGAGGAATGCCAGGAGGGAAATACCTATTGCGGGTCTCATAGGTTCCTCCTTTTGGAAAAGTGGAACTTGGAAAAGATATGCCCTTTTTCGTAGAGATGCAACTCATCTGGAAAGTTGCTCTCTTCTCAAAGATTCAGAGGTTTAGTCAGAGCCCCTGTCCCGCCTAAGTTCTCTCACTTCAGCAGGATCTCGATTGTGTTTCCTTCCCGTTTGATTTCCATTTTGGCGGTTGACAAAAGGAATTCTGTTCCGACACTCCTTAAGCGAAACCATCAGCAACGGATCGATCCCTAAGTCAGCTGATTGTTGTGGGAAGGCCGTCTGTGCAATTGACAGGACGAGAACTGTTAGGGCAGAGAGAGTTGCACGCATCTTTTTCATTTGAAGTCGCCTTCTTTTGAGGGTTGAGGAGGAATGGCGTGTAACTAATCTAGGGATGCTTTGCAGTCTTAATCGTGGTGTTTACGAAGCTTCAACACCAAGCTCTGAACCGAACGCTCCACCCGTGCGCCGCGAAACTCAGCATTAAACCCTTGTGTGCTTATCGAAACCTTTCCCTCAGACTCCTGCACAATCGGTTCCGATGCTAACCCAATTATCGTCACTTTGATGACACCGTTAAACAGGGGATGGTCTTTACCAGCGCCCTCGGTCAAAGACTGTCGATCAAGGGCTTCCATCATACCTGCGGCATTCCCAAGCTTGAGCCAACGCATGTGGAGCACCTCTCCATCACCGACGCGATGGACGTTCAATGGATCGAATCCCTGTGGCCAGAGTAGTTCCTTTTCGTCCGCGATGACGATGATTTTCCACCCAAGCTGAGAAAGAAAATCATTTCGCAATGCAATTTTCTTTGCACGAACCTCCTCGATGTCAATTTCAGCTTTGGTCAGCACCATCTCACGTTCAGCCTCAGAAAAGCCGCAAGATTGTGTTGGGAAGTTGCTCAGCGTTGCCCCAAGCAGTTCATCCAGCGACAGAGCCTGCCCTCCCCCAAGTCTCCTTGGCCACGCAGGGTCCAGACGATCCAGCAGTACAGCAAGTGACTGACCGACAGCGTAGCATCTCCTGCGTATATCGTCCGGCGCGAATTCATCCTTTGGGAGGCTGGGAGCTTTCAGTGTTCTTGCCGCTCGAAACTCGACGTACTGTGCGAGACCCTCGTTGAGTTCTGTGCCACGCTCGTAAGCTACAGACCCTTCGGGTAGCCGGGCGAAACGGGCGTGCCGTATCTCTAACGCGCTCTTTGCCCAGCATTTCATCTCACTTGACTCTGTTGCCGCCAATGCACGTCTCAGTGCTTCGGTTTCAAGCCGTTGGAGCTGGAGCAGGCTTGCATCCGCCACGGGATACACAAACAACTCGGCTTCATTGCCTACCCAAGTGGGATGACGTTGCCGCTGAAACACATGGAATGTTTCATGAATGACGATCGCCGCAAGCTCTCTGACAGATCGCCTGGTGCTTTGGTCCAATATGATTGTTGCCGTGCGGGTACCATTCAGATCGATATCGGTGTTAGCACGCAGGGTTGGATGCTGGCCTTTGAAGACCCAAGCGTCCTTGTGATCTTCTATTTTGGAGAATTCCTTCGGTGGGCTTGGATGACGGAAGAGATATGTTTTCTCACCATCGTAGATGGCAACCGGAATGCTGCGCGGATCGAAACTTGGCCACAGAGAATCCGAGGCGATCCGGTCGAATTCAGCAATGATGGCGAACGGGTCGTGAGGGCTTTGCTGAATTGCTGAAACCGTCAGGATGAAGAACGGTAGAAGAGCCGACAGTGCCAGGTTTCTCATTCAGATGATTCCCTGTCGCTCTTTCATGAATTGAGGCTACTTTCGCTTGAGAATCTCGTAGAGGGCTTTCCTCTTTTTCCCCTCCCCATATTTTCCGAGCCAGTAGAGAGCTGATTCCCGAAGCTTATAGTCTTCGTTGCTGTTCGAAACACTCACGAGGAAATCCATCCCCTTGTCAGTCTTCGTGCGGGCAATGGAATAGAGAAGTCGCTCCTTAAGCTTCGTGCTGTCCTTTAGTGTAGCAGCATAAAGCTCAATCAGCGTGTTTGCAGCACCCTCTTTATCTCTCTCATACTTTCCAATATAATAGATCGCACCGTGTCGCAGACGGCGCTCGGGGTCAATCTTTGCCACGTCTTTGAGAGTGGGGAGGATGTCGAACTTTTGGTACCTGCTGAGAAGCCTGAGTGCTTCTTCACGGAGTCGTGGGTTTTCATTTCTGTCCAGGAGAATGTCTCTCACAGTCCGGAATGACTCCGAATCCCGCTCGGCAGCGATCCCCCGAAGGGCGGAGATTTTCAATCTCGTGTTCTCATCAAGATCCTTGGACCTTGAAGGAAACCACGGTTGCACCAATCCCCATTCCATTTCGTCTTGCATCTCATCTGAAAAAACGCTCACAACCATTTGATCCCCAGGAGGAAAATCCACATCCCAGTTCTGGTAAATACGAATATCTGGGACCTCTACTTGGATATTAGGAACACGCACATTAAATGTCGGACGGTGCAAGCTGTCAGGTGACAGAACAATGTTTCCCTGGAATCGCGCCTTTAGCTCCGCAAGGTCCTCCAGCGCGTCGCTGCGATAACTGCTCTTAGGAAACCCTTTTAGAAACTTTTTGAGAGCATCGATCGCTTTCTTTTCATCCTGGTATTTCAGCGCGTATGCATACCAGTAGTTTGCGTCAT
>CAYHSB010000024.1:0-9841 GCA_964359185.1 uncultured Chitinophagales bacterium | reverse complement strand
GCTTTCTTTTCATCCTGGTATTTCAGCGCGTATGCATACCAGTAGTTTGCGTCATCATAGTACGAACTGTTCCGGTAGAGTTTGAGAACTTCCTCGAATTTCTTCTGGGCATCTCTCCAGTTCGATTGCAGGATGAGGTTGTAACCCTCTTTGTAGAGTTTGTATCCTGGATCTTCTTGTTGCTCGATAGCTATGTTATATGATAGTTGCTGGCCGAAACACTCTGAAGCGATCACGAAGAATAGAGCAGCAAGGCAAAGTGCGAGTTTTTTCATCGTTTGTCCTCCTCACTTAAAAAGATTCACTTTGATTCGATCCTTTTTGTGTCGCTTGCAGGAGACGTACTTCCTGCGCGAGCTCGTGGACCCGAATTCTCATGAGTAAATTATTACTCTCGATCCCCTCTTTTACGAGATCAAGCTTGAGACTATCGCTCTGATCCTTTACCTTTGAAAGCTGCACGAGAACGACGTCGAGCTCTGACAGCAACTGCTGCTCACGCGGATCGAGCGGCAACCGTTTTAGGTTGCGGCATTCTGCGGCAAGTTTCTTCGACGTTTCTTGCTCAGCTGATAAATCTATCGCAGTTTCTTTGGATTCATCAAGGTTCTTTACAGCGATCAGAAATGCTTTTGCCTTTTGGAAAAACTTGATAAGCGGCTCCGTGATCTCCCGCGTTGCGGAATCCAGAGAGGCTGATTCCGTTGCTTGGGATTGGACCTCGCCCTGTCCGGTCATTGGTTGAGCGACCTCGGGCTGACTTTTCTTGCTGAGGTACGGCGAGAGAATCCCGAGTGTCACGACTGCACCGAGAGCGAAGCCAATGACACCATAAGCGACTTTAGGCGTAAAGATTGTTTCTGGTTGGCGAGGCTTCAATAGCTCTAGGAATTCTCTTATTGCGGAAGAGGGAGACGGGCGTTGTTTCAAACGGAGCTCGAGAGCTTTCCAGTAGCTTTCCCAATATTGTTCAGGCAAATCTGGAAACCCAATCTTTTCTGCATTGAGCACCTTGACGGCCTGCTCAATGTTTGTTTGCTCCTCCGAGCATCGTTTACAACTTGCAAGGTGGTTCTCGACGTTTACCCTCTCAGCCTCTGGGAGGTTACCAGAGAGAAAGTCGTAGATCTTGTCGTCGATGTGTTTTTTCCTGAACATACTTTTTCCTTCGAGGTGCAGTCGATCTCAATCTCGCATGTAGTGAAGAAGCTTCTGCAATTTCGCCATGGCCCGATGAAGTTGCTGCTTAACTGTCCCTTCTGAGCACTTTAAGATCTCGCTTACCTCTCGCGTTGACATCCCTTCGTAGTGTCTTAAGACCAAGACAGCCTGCTGTCTCTTTGATAGTTGTTGGATAGCTCGCTGCAAATGATCTCCAACGTCTATGAGGTCGATTTTAGGATTCTCCGCGAATTCTCCGCTGTTTCGCTGTTCCGCGTCTGTTGCAGGATTCTCGCTAGTATTTTCTCTGCTCTTCCGTCTCAGCGTATTAAGAGACAGGTTCACGACGGTTCGGTAAAGATACGTTGAGAACTTCGCTTCATGCCGGAAGTTCCGTAGGCTCTGGTATACTCTTACAAACGCTTCTTGCGAGGCGTCCTCGGCATCATGATGACTCCGGAGTATCCTGAACGCAATCTGGTACGCATACTTCTGATAGCGCTCGACAAGACCCCGGAACGCATTGAGATCACCTTGACAGACCTGCTCGACCAGTAACTGGTCATCCGTACGGAGCATATGAGGGTTTCTGTTCATCTCATTTGACATTTCATACGGTGACTTGGTTGACAGGTTGCAGGATTCGAGGACAGAAAATGAGGGAGCGACACAAATGGCGGTGTGGCGAGGAATGAAACGTCTGGGCAGCAGTGGAAACCTTCTTGATTTCTGCTTTTGCTCTTGATCCTGTTACTGCACAATGAGGACAGGAATGGACAGCCGGTGCCGTACCCTTGTGATCGATGCGCCGAAGAAGATATCTTTCAATCCCCGGTGTCTATGTCCTCCCATGACGAGGATGTCAATTTCTGTTTTGTTTGCAAATTCCACGAGTTGTTCAGGGACACGACCAAACCCAAGCGAGGGATACACCTCGATGCCAGATTTACGCAATTCGCTCGCAAGAGATTCCAGGTGGTCCAGGTCGCTCCGAGCTTCATCATCGTAAGCTTTCGTACCATAAAGCTGGCCACTGACACCTTCAACGACATGGAACAGGTATAGTGCAGCGCCGTGTTGTTTGGCCAATGTTTGTGCATGCGAGAGAACTTTTCCATCTAAAGCGCCGTAGTCGATTGCGGCGCCAACACGGGAATACTTCTGCGGCATAAGTTCCATTGTGACAGAAGGAGGTGGCACGATTCTTTTCCGCCGGAGCCATGACTTCGGAAGCGAGATATATATCAGTAATGCCATACATCCGATCACAAACGGAAGTGCGGTCACCCACAGCCAGATGGCATAAGTTCCAGCTCCTTCAATCCATTGCCCCACTGTATTAACGATTAATTTGGCGTTCAAACCTACGATGATGGCGGATGCGATCCAGGCAAGAACTTCAACCCATACCTTGCTTGCAAATCCTCCCATTTTCATCTTATCACTTGTGAATCGAACAAGAGGAATCACAGCGAACGGCAACTGCAGACTAAGGATAACCTGACTGAGGATAAGCAACCCAAACGATCCTTGCTCCCCCTGTATCGAGATAACGAGAACAGCTGGAATAATTGCAATCAAACGAGTGATGAGCCGTCGAAGTACCGGGCGGATCTTGAATCTGAGGAAGCCTTCCATGACAATCTGACCAGCAAGGGTACCAGTGAGTGTCGAGCTTTGTCCCGCCGAGATAAGTGCGATGGCGAAAAATGTACCTGCAACAGTTGTACCGAGCAGGGGCGTAAGAAGTTCGTGCGCCTGCTGGATCTCTGTGACGATCACGCCATTCTTATAGAAGACTGCGGCAGAAACTATGAGGATTGCAGAATTCACAAAGAACGCTGCGTTGAGAGCAACCGCAGTGTCGACAAGATTATACCTACAAGCTCGTGCTTTCCCTTCTTCTGTTTGGTCAACATCACGTGTTTGTACAAGGGCTGAATGGAGATAAAGATTGTGCGGCATTACTGTCGCACCGAGGATGCCTATTGCCACATAGAGACTTTCTGAGGTAAGTCGTGGCACAAATCCGGTCGCTACCTCCCCCCAGACCGGTTGTGATAAAAATATCTCGATCCCGAAGCAGATGCCGATCGTTGAAACGAGCATTAGAATAAATGCTTCCATCTTCCTGATTCCGAAATGCTGGATCACGAGGAAAAGCATTGTGTCAAAGCCAGTAATAATGACGCCATAGAGGAGCGGGACCTTCAAAAGAAGGTTAAGTCCGATTGCTGTTCCGAGAACTTCGGCAAGGTCGCATGCTGCAATTGCGATCTCACACAAAACCCAGAGCACAAATGCCACTGGCTTAGGATAATTCTCACGACAGGCTTGTGCAAGATCTCGACCAGTCACAATTCCCAAACGTGCCGAGAGTGTTTGCATCAGGACAGCCATGAGATTCGACATTAAGAGAACCCAGATAAGCTGGTAACCGAACCGCGCTCCACCTTCGAGATCAGTTGCCCAGTTTCCAGGATCCATGTATCCTACACTCACAAGATATGCTGGTCCTGCAAACGCGAAGAGACGTTTAATCATGCCCACGTTTCTGGGTATTGAAACCGTCCGATGAACCTCAGAGAGCGATACCGTTGAATGGTTAGTTGATATTCTCATAAGAGTTGAACTAGAGTGGTTCTATTTTAGAAGAATGAAGACAACTCCAGCAGACAGCGTATACCGGGGAGAATCGTTATTCAGGCCGAACTCTACACCAAAGTCCCATGAGATCGCTCGGTGGGGCTGGTATGTCACGGCGCCAAGACAATAGAGGGGATTGAGATCACTCGTATGCACTCCACGCAGTTCAGCTGCCCACCGCCACGGCCCACGGAGAGCAGCATCAACTGAGGCTGCCACATGCTCCTGGGATTGCCACGATTCTTTTCCATATCGCAGGCAATTGTACACCAGGTTCATATCAAGGTGCGGATCACCAAGATCCGCACTGAAGAAGCCTGGGAGCGAAAACATATACATTAGAAATAACTTGCGATGCTGAAGTTGATTCCTACTGACCTCTCCAGTACATCCACCCTACTCCAGATCCAGTCGTAATGATAATCCAATTTGAAGACGGTGTCCTCCGTGGGACGGAAATTTAGTCCAAGCGACAGTCGCTGGTGTGCGTCCCCTCTCAGCTCCGTATCAAAGTCAACAAGCTCGTATCGCGCAACACCGGTCACATATGAGAGCGGCATTGTACGCACCGATCCTCGAGCGAAGTGGTAATTGAACTGTGTGTACACTCCCTGCTGCTTCTCGGCAAACAATCCGCGCAGCGATGGAGGAACATCGATTGATGCATGTGCGTACTCTCCGAGGAAACTGAACGGCCCGTTGCTATACCCCCAATCCAGCGCAGCTATTGTGAGATTACGCCGCTCGTCGACGACAAGCCCCTCGGCTTTGTAGCGGTTATATGGGCCGGTATGGAACGACGCACCAATTTCAAGGTTCACCGTAGGGGAGTAAGCTACTCTGCCGACAAAAGATGGGGCAAGGTTGTTATCTTCTCCAACATCGCCGCGACCCTCCCTGATACGTGTGCCAGCTCCTGAGAGGATAATCCCATCGTTGAAACCGTTCACGCCGTACAGTTCGTAGGTGATACGAGATTCCGAAGAAGGATACAGCGCACCATAAAAGCCCATCCCCGCTTCCGACAATGCCGTAGGGATAATCTGTGTGCTGACAAGGGGGCGATCAGCAAGTTCGTTCAACGGACTATCGTGAGCAAGATTGAATTTGCCGAGCGGCGAGAGAATGATGCCTCCACGAAATAGTAACGACGGGTGAATCTCGAAATCTAGTGATGCAAACTCAATCACGATTTCTTCTGTCCCATGCTCGAATTCAATTTCCGCAAAGAAGCGAACCCGATCGGAGACCACCGAATGCGTGAAGAGATTGAAACGGCGTGCCTCGAACGACATCTCCTCTACCACACCCTCCACCCGTTCAAATTTCGATACCATCTCGACATACCCTCCCAAAACCGTTCGGCCGAATAGCCGCGTGAGGAACGGCTTGTCGTAGACCCCGCCGCGCACGAAGGGGCGTGCCTGCTGGAGTGTGTCTTTTTTTTCTTGGCCTACAGCAGGATAACTTTGAAAAAGTGTAACGATTACAAGAAATAGAAGAGTGGACTTCATAGGTAAATGAGAAGCCTATTATCGACACGTTCAGTCCGAAAGACTGTCAGACGCTGTTTCGCAGGACCGCGGACAACGGTTCCATCGAGCGCATAAGTGGAGCCATGACACGGGCATCGGAAAAATGAAGGTTCTTTCCGCACTGTGCAGCCGAGATGGGTACACACCGGTGAGAGAGCGATAAAATCTCTTTCATTCAAGCGCACGACTACAACGGGCTCCACAAAATTTTCAACTTCAAGTTGAATAGCTCCTCCATCTTCGCTGAGTTCTGGAAATTCTGGAGGCATGACTGACACAGTCCCCAGTGTCATCTTCCCTCGATAGTACGCTAGCCCGGTTGTTGCACACCCACCGAGAACGCAGACTAGGGGCACACTTCCAAAGAGCAGAGAAAAGACTTTAATTAAGAAACCTCGCCGTGTAGCGTTGTCGGCCATGATTTTAAAGTGAACGTAAGAACGCAAGCAACGCCTCAGAATCACCAAGAGGAAGTGCAAGGAAGCGGTTTCGTGCACTTGTAGCCTCGCCCCCGTGCGCTCGGATGGCTTCTCGCAAATCCGACGTCTGCCCGCCGTGCAGATAGAACGCTGTTCCACCGAGTTGCTTTTCGAAGAGTCTCAATCCCCAGAGCGGCGTTGTTCGCCATTCTTTCCCGTTAGCCTCACCCTCTACGAAATTATCCGCGAGCTCGTCACCCATATCATGCAAAAGCAAGTCTGAATACAAAGGAACTTCAACCCTATAGAGCGGAGCGATCGTTGGATGGGTGCCTGTAAACATCGTTGGCACATGACACTTATTACAACCGATCTGACCGAAGACCGATTTTCCTCGCTGAACTTGCTCAGTCATCGGACCTTGTTTTGGAGGTGCCAGCGTACGCAAATAGGAGACGACATCATTGACAGTTGCAGCAGAAACTTCAGGGTCGGGGACATCATCCCCCAGAATCCCGACCTGCGGATGGGGGTTTTCTTCCGGGAGAAACTCCGAAGTAATTCCCATATCTTGAGAATACGCCGTCGCCACTTGCTGCAGAAGGAATCCTACCCCAGCTTTCCTTCCAAACCGTCCCAGATACTTTCCATTGTAGGGCCCTGGCTTCTCTGTCACCCAATTCGGCGCCGTTACGAAATTTGGGCGGCCGGAAATTCCATCCCCGTCAGCATCATTCGGGTCAGCGCGTGCAAGGATGACGCTGTCGGGAATTGCCTCGATTAAGCCGACACCAAAGACCGGAGGTCCACTACGGACAGAAATCGCATTCGCATGAGCTGGGATCATTTCAGGTGGGACACCCGGGATACTCCGATCCTGAAGCTGCGGTCCACCAAACTCGATGAGCGGATCAAATACCCCAACAGCGTTTCTTCCGAAGCGGATGAGATTCGTCTGAGGATGGCTCTTCCCGTCGGAAGGGTGGCAACTTTCGCAAGCGGGCTGATTAAAAATTGGGCCAAGACCCTCTTTGAAAGAGAATCGTTTTTCAAACGCCTCATCACCACGTGCAAAGGCAAGTTGCTGTGCTCGCGTCAAACCCGGAAGCGGCTTGTCAAAGGTCTCTCCCTCTTCAGGCGATGATGTAAGCAATGTATCACAGCTCGCGCTTATGAATACAACGCCTGCCACGAGGAGGACCCCAAAAGATTTTCTGACGCACAGAAATGACATCTTTTCATCATGGAAAAATTTCAGTTAACGAACTGCATTAGACTGGTAGACAAATTCTCAAATCCCCTTTCACCCAATCAGCTCGACGAAAATGTTGTGAGCTAATTTTTGGCTGACGTAACATTCCCGAGAACCGATACCAACCAAAAGCGATCCGTCGAATTCCACTCGCTCCTTGACGACAATTCTTTTCTTTAGTGATAATCCTAACTTTGCGACATACTTGAGAACTTCAGGACTCGCGTCGCTGACGCGCCTGATCCTGCAGGATTGCCCTAGTTCAATATCTGCGAGCGATTTGAGTGAAGCTTCCTTTAATTCTCCATCCTCAGTTGGAATTGGGTCGCCGTGCGGATCGGTCTTGGGATAGCCAAGAACCTCATCGATCTTCCGCTCTAGTTGCTCTGAGGTACTGTGCTCGAGCCTCTCTGCTTCTCTGTCGATTTCATCCCAGGGAAAGCCCAACAGTTCGACCAAAAGCACTTCCCAGAGACGATGACGACGGACGATCCGGAGGGCATGCTTCCTTCCTTTCTCTGTGAGTTCAACGCCGCGGTATGGCGTGTGTCGGAGAAATCCCTGCTCAGAAAGTTTCTTGACCATGTCCGTGACAGAGGCCGGCGCAATCGAAAGCCGCCCCGCAAGGGATGACGTCGACACTCTCTTGTCGGTTGACTGCAGTTTATATATCTGCTTTAGATAATCTTCTATGTTCGAAGTAGGCATAGCCGAGATTTTTTAGGCTTACCTAAAGTCTAATTTATACAAGTCTAATCAAATGTCAAGAGAAAAATCAATTGGATGCATTTTTCTGTGTCCCGGATAAGAAACCTCAAGGGAAAGTACTGCTGGCGGGTCTTACTTCACCGCGGGAGGTTTTCGGTTTGGGTCAGCAACAAAGGCCCTTTTCCCGTCGAGCACGAGCTGTTTATCGACAATGATCGCTCGTTTGAGGAGCAGGTATTGAAGGGCGTCCGAGGTCTCGGAGGGTGAAAGAATTCCGGCAAAAGCATTGGAAATCCGTCTACGATTCGTTGCAACAGCTGTCTCCACAAATGTTCGAATAAGTTTCTCAGCGGCTTTTTCTCTTGACAATGATGATGCTTCCTTTGGGAGTGAAGGATCCCAGCGGTGGGGGACTTCCCAGAACGTGCCTTCTCTGCGAGTGTATCCGACACGGAGGATCTTCAAAGCCTTCCACAACTTCGAGAGTGCCTTCTCCAACTTGTGGCTGGAGGATCTTCTCCAGAGATTAGGCGCCAGGCGTAGCTCTTTCTTAGAAAGGGGGCCCTTCTCCTGAATGACATCATGCACGGTGAGCTCGAACGGTGAGAATTTCCTCTTCACAGAGTGCTGGCCATTCCCTCGCCTTAGATTCGCCTCTCCGAGGATCGCGTAGAGTGCTGTCATCCATCCTCTCGAAACCACCCCGAGAGAATTCTGCACGAGGTTTACCTCAAAAACTTTTTTTGAGTGGAGATATCGGTTTGAGAAATTCTCCATCAGCTCAGCGTAGGGACTATGTTGATGCCAGTGTGCCTGTGCATGCTGAGGCGATCCGTTGATTGCTTGAACAAGGGAGGGATAGAGAGGATTCTTTCTTGAGGAGAGAGTCGAAGCACCGATCTCGCGGATAAACCCGTAGAGCTCCTTTTCAGTGTTGAGCGCAAACTCCGGTTGCGATCGCCACTTCCGAGCCCGTTTCTCTTCATACTCCTGGATGGTCATAGACTTTTCAGGTGACTTTGCCGCATGCTGGGCCATACTCGCATAAATAAATTGTAGAGAAAACTTTTCTGACTTTCAATCAGTGGTTATGAAGGTACATGTACATGTTGCTCTTTCTCAATTTCTTGACAAAGTGGATTATTCTCTTTAATTTCATCACACCCCATCGTTCAGAGATTGCTGCTCTAGATGAATCTAAGAATTGGAAACGGTGAAATCGAGGTAGTAAAAGGCGACATCACCGAGGCTACCACCGAAGCGATTGTTAATGCTGCAAACAACCATCTCTGGATGGGAGCGGGAGTTGCGGGCGCCATCAAGCGCAAGGGTGGCAGCGAGATCGAGCGGGAGGCTGTTTCGAAAGGACCGATCAAAGTCGGCGAAGCAGTCATCACTGGAGCGGGGAAGCTCAAGGCAAAGTATGTCATCCATGCTGCAGGTATGGGACAAGACCTCCGAACTGACGCTCATAAAGTGAAAGAAACTACTAGGAATAGCTTGAAGCTTGCTGAATCGCACGAGATTTCCTCCGTCGCCTTTCCTGCTATTGGGACCGGAGTTGGTGGCTTTCCACTCGAACGCTGTGCTGAAATCATGATCGGTGAAGCAGCGAGTTTTCTCGAGAAATCAAAGCATCTCCGAAAAGTGGTTTTCGTGCTCTTCGATGAACCCGCAGCAGACGCCTTCCAACTGGCACTAAAGGCTCGAGCGGAGTAACGAGAAGAATAAGCGTACGTGATTGAGCGATGCAGTGCACCGACCATATCAACCATTATCGGCTCGACGCGGAACTCTTCGATTATTTTGACGAAGGAACTGGAGCAACGAGAGATTTCGAACAGAGGTTGAGAGACTATGTTCTCTCTCTCTGCGACGTGAAGCCAGGGTACAGAGTTCTTGACCTCGGGAGTGGCTCAGGCTGGGTGGCGAAGGAATTGACCGTGGAAAACGTGCGCGTTATCTCGGTTGACCTTTCTCAAAAGAACCTCGCGAGGATTAAGCAGGGACTTCAGCGCGAGCAGGTCGATTTTATTCTTGCAGATGCGTATAACCTTCCTTTTGAGGAAAACTCCTTTGATCTTGTGGTTGCCTCGGAAGTTCTCGAACATCTCGATTCT
>CAYHSB010000023.1:0-14856 GCA_964359185.1 uncultured Chitinophagales bacterium | reverse complement strand
AGAATATCTGCCTTGGTTACTTTCTCAACATTCTCTTTGTACTTAAACAGAAAATCCTTTGGATACCCATAGTAATCATACATCATCAAACGGTTGATGATCTTTCCCTTTGAATCGAAATTGAATACGAATGAGTTCAGCAATCCATCCTTTGCGACACGCAACTCTTCGTCGGTTACCTCTTTTTCAGTGATCCCTTTCACTTCCTTGAGCAGGGCGTCAATGAGTTTCATCGTCGTCTGCGATTTTGTCTCGCCACCAACGAGGAACATTCCGGGGTAGTCAAAGTTTGCCCCCCAACTACTGAAAACGGCGTATGCCAGTCCCTTCTCAGAGCGGACATTCTTGAAGAGCCGGGACGAGAATCCCCCACCCAGGACATGGTTCATAACATCAAGAGCATAGTAATCGGGCTCGTTAACCTTCCCTCCAATGTGGCCGATCCTCACGTTCGTTTGATTGATGTCGCCCTTCTGGACAAAGAAAATTCGGTTCTTGAAATCGTAACGAACATCCGGAACCGGGGGGACTTGAATCTCCGAGCGTTGCCAATCCCTGAAGACGTTCTCCACCTTTGCTTTCATCTCCGCCGCATTGAAATCTCCCCACAGGCCGAGAATGACATTGTTCGGGACGAAGAATCTCTTGTGGAAGGCAACAAGATCATCTTTTGTGATATTATCAACATGCTCGTACTCCATCACACGACCGTAAGGACTTGTCGCGCCGTAGATTAACTTCGTAAACTCACGGCTGATGATTGAGAAAACGTTGTCGTTGCGGCGTGCAATGCCGTCGCGGCGCTCGATCTTTGCAAGGTCGATTTTGTCCTCGCGAAATGCCGGGTGCATCAAGACATCTGCATAAATGGCAAGGACTTTATCTACATCTTCCTTCATCGCCGACATACTTGCTGAACCGGATGTCTGACCGATACTTGTCTCAACCGACGCGGCAATCTTCTCAAGCTCCTCGTCAAGCTCGTCTCCCGTCTTCGAGACTGTACCACCCGTTCGCATCACCGTCCCGGCAATTGATGCGAGTCCTACTTTGTCGTTCGGTTCCCAGCGCGACCCGGCGCGGATGAGCGCAGAGGCATTGATAACCGGCAGCTCGTGATCCTCCAAGAGGTATAGAACCATCCCGTTCGCGAGTTCGAAGCGGCCAGGTTCTGGAATCTTTAGCTCATGGAGAGGTGGATACTTTAGGTCTTTGTAGATCTTCGCTTTCTGCGCTTCCGTCGGGAGCGATAAGAAGAGAAGAGCGAGGAATATGATCAATCTCGGTATAGGCTTCATGGTTTCTTCACCTCCTTGATGGGCTCTAAGTAAGCAACGGTGCGATTGTTCTTTTCAAAGTACTCGTTCGCAACACGCTTAATATCCTGAGCGGTGACGGCATCGATGGCATCGAGCTGCTTGAAAAGAGTTCGCCATTCCCCGGTAACTGCTTGGTAGAATGTAAACTGGAGTGCCAGTCCCTGGTTTGAATTCAGCTGCCGGATGAGGTTTGCGCGGGCACGAGTCTTCACCGCCTTGAGCGTTGCCTCGTCGACGAGCTCGGTTTTCAGCCTTACGATTTCCGAATCGATGGCGTTCTCACACTCTTCGTTGGTATGTCCGGGAGACGGAAACGCGAAAAAGAGAAAGAGACCGGGATATTTCTGTCCAGGAATTCCGCTGAACCCGCCGGCGAATGTAGCGATCTTCTTGTCTCTCACGAGACTTCGATAGAGCCGCGAGATTCTTCCTTGACTCATAAGATCGGTGATCGCATCGAACACAGCATCGTCCTTGTGAAGGATACTGCCCTTGTGATATCCAAGGAGCATGACTCGCTGCGATTGTTCTTCGAGGAAAACGCGTCGCTCTCCCCTCTGGGGCGGCTCGACTGTTGTCAGAGGGTCAGGTTTTGGTGCAGCGGGTATGCGTCCGAAGTATACTTCCGCCAGCCGGATCATTTCCTTTGGCTCTACGTCTCCAACGGCCGCAATGGTAAGATTACTCGGTACGTAATGGGACTTGAAGAATCGCTCCGCCTGTGCACGCGTCATCGCTTGCAGATCACTCATATGTCCCACGACAGAGACACCATACGGATGGGCTTTGTAGGCAACGGAGAGGAACTCTTCAAGGAGTTTCCCAATGGGTTGGCTCTCAATGCTGCGCCTCCGCTCTTCCATAACGACATCCCGCTCTTTATAGAAATCACGTATAACCGGATTCAAGAATCTTTCGGATTCAAGCGAGAACCAGAGCTCAACTTTGTTCGAGGGAAGATTGAAATAATAGTTCGTTGCATCCCAACTCGTAGAGGCGTTCAAGCCGGTGCCCCCTGCTTGCTCGACTGCAGTTCCGAATTCGTTGCTCACCACATACTTGCTTGCCTCTTCTTGTGCGGCGGCAAAACCCTTCTCAAGCTGCTTTGATTTGGTGGAGTCTGCTTTGTCTCCCTTCCGCTGCTCCTCACGAAGTCTCAGATACGCTTGATCGAGCTTCTCGAGGGCAACTTTCTCTTTCTTATAATCTTTTGTCCCTATTGTGTTCGTCCCCTTGAAGGCCATATGCTCAAAGAGGTGTGCGAGACCGGTTGAGCCCCAGGTCTCGTCTACGGATCCGACGTCCGCGTAAGTAACGAACGAGACGACGGGCGCCTCATGCCGAGGAAGGATGATGAACTTCAACCCATTCCTCAGCGTGTGCTCAACGACTCGACTCTCAACGCTCTTGAAACCCTCCTGCGCGATGACGGGTATCGCCGCGACGAAGAGCAGAACGATGAGGTTCCGAACTCTAAGTTTTCCCATAGCAAGTCTCCGGAAATGGTATGAAAGAGAAAAAATGAAAGATTGAGTAGTCACACGAGGTCAAAAGGCACGCAAAGATAGCAAAATTCCGCGCGAAGGTCAAGGAGAGCGGCAGCGAAAGATACGATGACTGGAAAGGGTTGAGCAGGAAACTATAGCGCCTTGACAATCACAACCGTGACGTCATCGTTTTGCTCCGCACCGTCACGAAAACTGGTCATTGCCTCGATGACGTTCTGCTGTAGAGTTTCTGCGTTTATCGAATGGTAGTTATCAATAGCCTCGAAGACACGCTGCTCACCAAACTCTTCCTTCCTTTCGTTCATCGCTTCTGTCAGACCATCAGAATAAAAGAAGAAGAGCTTACCAGGTTTCAGTTCCTCCTCAAATATTTCTAGTTCATTGCCGAAAATCGACCCGGGCTCCAATCCTAAGCCCATGCCCTTCGATCTTAAGGAGGAGATCAGGCCGTTTGAAGCGATGAGAACTGGATTGTGTCCTGCACGACAGATTGTGACCTTCTGTGTGGAGAGGTCAAAGAGCGCGATGATCATCGTTATGAATGACTTCCGCTCGATGCCGTCATAAATCCTCCGGTTGACCTCAACCAGAATTTCTTTCGGTGAAGAATACACCCTGCTCGCGAACTGAATCATTCCTTGGATCTTCGACATATACAGAGCCGCAGACATACCCTTTCCAGAAACGTCGCCCACGACGACGAGGAGATGATGGTCATCGAGCTTGATGAAATCATAGTAGTCGCCCCCGACAGTCCTTGCGGGAATCGAGACCCCTGCGATATCAAGCCCTGAAATCTTTGGGCTTTCTTTCGGGAGAAGTCCTTGCTGAATGCGTCGCGCCATCGTGAGTTCTTCCTCAATTCTTTGCTTCTCAATCTCTTCTTTATGAAGCCGCGCATTCTCTATGGCGATCGCTGCCTGATTGGCGACGGTCTGAAGCAAGTCGATGTCTTCTTCCGAATATGGTTTCTCGGACTGCTTGGGGCCAAGATGGAGAATTCCGATGAGATGGTCACGAGAGAACATCGGTATGGCAAGGACGATCCCTGCCTTAAGAATCTTCTCCCTGTCCTCAGTACTAAGGTCGAGTTCTTGGTCGTAACGGAGATTGTAAAAGACCCTTGGGGACCTAGTGCGTTCCAGGAGAGCAACGAGCGTGTGGGGGCCTTTCCAAAAATCGCACTCCGCTCCGCTGATTCCCTTTTGCATGATCGTGCTGCAACTCGTCTGATCTGCATCGTATAGGCAAACGGCAACCCCCTTCACATGCATGCGGTTGAGAATGCTCGATGTCACGCTCTCCATGATTTCATCGAGGTTCATCAGCGTGGGAAGAACCTGGCTGAATTCTACGAGAGCTTTTTGATAGTTGTATCGTTCGCGATAGAACTGACGATCGACGAGACGCTGTACACGCTGCTTCAATGGATCAAACACCAGCGCAATGATAACGATCCCTGCGATGATAAGTACAGGATTATTCTGACCGATTACATCTGGGAGAAGGCTGCCGATGCCGAAAACGATCCCAAGATAAATGGCTGCGACAGTCGCCGTAATGATGCCATAGATAAGGCTCCGTTTAACCACGATCTCAATGTCCATCAGGCGGTAGTGAAAAATTGAATAGCCAAATGAAAAAGGGATGGCCGCGACTAATAGAACGGGAAGTCCCCGCCACGGGTACAAGACGAGCGTGATACCACTCCCGCGATATGCCGCCACATAGAGAAAGAGATAGAGAAAGGCGAGGACCCCCAGAAACGTTCCCCAAAGTACTACACGCAATGGCTTTCTCTCTTCAAGAGACCTTACACGTCTGTAGCTATGAAAATAAATGAAAAATCCAGCAGGGATGTATGCTAAGTAGAGAGCAGCGAGAATTTGTGAGACCACCGGAGAAAAAGTTCTGAATTGACCGACCGCGACTGTGTGCAGAAATGTCAAAAGGTAGATGCTGGGAACGACGAAACGATGTTTCTGCACAACTTCCTTCGTAAATGGAAAATGAAGAAAGAAGTGAACAAACACTGCAGGAAAAACGATCGCACTGACAATCAGATTGAGAAGCTCCCAAATCAGAAGGTTTGCTTTCCCTTGGACAGTGAATAAAACCATGCAGGATACTGAGAGGATGAAAAAGAGTTGGGGCACTCTTTCTTTCGGTTTTGATGTTCCGACAACATATCCAATGGCCACAAAGAAAAGCCCGAGAATGTAGAACGCAACCCAGTGGAAGCTGAACTGCCTCCCGACCGTAATCGGAACTTCCATCCTCACTCCAGCACGCTCGATGACATAAAGCGCCGTCTCGCCATCCCCGACCTTGTTCAGTATCTCCTGAGCTTCGTTGCCGTGCCTGAATTTCTTGCCGTTGATACTCAGAAGCACATCGCCATCTTGGAGCTTCGCTTTCTCTGCCACTCCCCCCGGTACAATGTCACGAATAATAACACGAAGCGTATCTCCGTATCCCTCGTTGATCCACGCACAATCATCACTAGCGGGAGCGTTGATGAAGGTCCTTTGAACAAACCAGAACGTGCCCGTAGCCAAACTGTACAACGCGAGGAGAGTAAAGAAGACTCGGAGAACCTTTGGGGAGAACTTGTTGAGCCATCTCATAAGGCAATCTCCAGGTTCACCATGAACAACTGCAATTGCTACTCAAGACTACGGAAAACCTCATTCGGATGTTGCGAGCTTAGATGTTCTCTCTCAGTACAATCTATATCCAACTGAAAAATACACCTGGAATGGACCGAAACTCAAAGGGTTATTAAGCAAATCGCGACGGAAGAGAAAACTTCTCCCTACGGCAAACTGCGCTGGTCCGATCGGGGTGTCGAGGGCAAGTTCAGCGCCGATCCCATGATGGAGATCGCGTAGAACGATGTCTTCTGGAACACGCCACACCGAGCCGAGATCGTAGCGAAGTTTCAAGTAGGTATCGAAAAGAACCTTGAACGGCAATCGAAGGCGGTATTCAAAATTGATCAGAAAGATCTGCCGTCCTCTCCTGTCGTCGTTGCGCAAGCCAAGAAGAGATTCCTGTCCGCCGATGCTAAATTGCTCAGAGAGTGGCAATGTTTCATTTGCATAGCCAAACGTGATCTTCGGGTGGATTGTATGAATCTTGAAGTGAGTTGTAAAATACTCGTAGGTGAAGAAGATCTTTGAGTACGAGACCTCTTTGCCAAGCTCGGCGAGCCCTGACTCATAATACGTCCTCATGAACATCCCATCAGTCGGAAACGGATACCGGTTTTCCGTATCGATGGTCGAGCTGAGCTTCAGGCCGATAACACTATAGCTCTCCGGCGCATAGCCTGAACCCGAAATCCCCTTGATTTCATGCTGCTCAATTCTCAACTCCCCCGCCACCTTCCCGAGACGTCCGACTTGCGTCCCCAATGTCAATGAGCCTCCGTATTTGATCTCGCGATATTCGCCAATCTGGTCGCGCATCCATCGGGTAATGCCCGAGGACGGCCCATCGCGGTAGGTAAAAATGTCCCGGAGCTTGTGGTAAGCGTCGAGATCGAAAGAAAAGTAAGAGTTGAAGATTCTGTTCGCTTTGTATTCAAGCCTGAACTGGCGATTCCTTGCACCACCGGCAAAATCGAAACCGATTTCTGTTCCCGTCCCCTGCAGATTCTCATTCCTCACGTCAAGGGAGAATTGGGTATTGCGTTCATTATCAACTCGGAGACCAAAGCGCGCTAACTCGGAGCTCTTTTCCTTCACCTTAATGATCAGAACGGGTCTCTCTTCCTCATACGTCACGTTGAGGAGAACTTGCTGGAACAAGTTCGTACTCATGATGTGTCTCACACCCAGGTTAGCCTTCTCGAGAGAGAAGAAGTCCTCTTCAGCAAGGGGAAATTCACGGAGAATCACGTAGTCCCGTGTTCTCTCGTTTCCTTCAATCTTCAGTTTCCTGATTCTCCCTTCATCGACCCATACTGTTGCCACACCATTCTCTCGATCAAAGTCCGCGCTGTCAATCCTAGCAAGCGAGTATCCTTCATCACGATACCTCCGTAGCATAGATTCCAGTGCTTTCCGGCCTTCGTAATGGTTGATAACTCTTCCAATGAGCGGATGAAACTTCTCCATCAGAAGAGAATCTCCAAGGACCAGTGCGCCTTTGAACTTGACTCCACGGAGGGTTGGGTTATATTCCGCCACGTACGTGATGTGTGAACCAGAACTATCATCACGAACCTCAGCGTAAACATCAGCATAATACCCGAGCACGTAGATTTCTGCAAGGTGCCGCTCAATAGCTCTATCGTCGATCCCCAGCTCGTGTTCGGAAAGTATCACGCGCTTGAGGCTGTCCGGTATTGGAGCTCCCTTAAAGTCTACTGTGAAGTTTTCATTGAGAGCGGAAGAAGATCCCCTTTGCGCATAGAGAGAAGGCCAGAGACGAGAACGGATTTCCGCAACCTTTTCCTCACCTGCTTGCTCCCCGAGATTGATGAGAGAGTCTAGACTTGTGAAGTCTGATGAGAGATGGCTGCCAAGCTGGGGGGCCACGACCACGTCTGCCTTACGGAGTTGCTCCTGGTTCGAGAGCTGTTGCATGATGCTGATGATCTGGTCTGCGGTCTCCCACGGTGCAACCAGTTGATCCGCGGACCGAAAAGGACTCGTGGCGTTGACCGCGATGACGAGATCCATCCCCTCTTGACGTGCGACATCGACAGGAATATTTGAAACTAATCCTCCATCCATCAGGAGCATCGAGTCCTTTTTGACGGGGCTGAACACAAGCGGAACTGTTGCGCTGGCTCGCAGTGCTTCGGTGAGATCGCCGCGCCCGAGAACTACCCGCTTCCCAGACACCAGATCTGTCACGACCACTCGGAAAGAACATTTTAGATCGTCAAACGTAGGTGTGGACCGGTATAATCCCTGTAGGATCAGGCGGTTCAACATGTTCGTGAGTCGTTGGCCACTGGAAATCGAAGAAGGAATAATCGGCTGAAGACCATCAAAGCGAATGGCGAGGAAACTTCGCTCGCGGGTAGCTTTCTGATCGACGAATAAATCTGTTCGCCTTGCCTCATCAGTGAGGGAGAGCGTTTCTTCCCAATCAGTAGAATCTACGATCCGCTTCAGATCATCGGCGTCGTAGCCGCAGGCGTAAAGACCTCCGATGATACTGCCCATACTTGTCCCCACGATCAAGTCGATCGGAATGTTGTGCTTTTCGAACGCCTTCAGGACCCCGATCTGAGAAATGCCGCGCGCCCCACCGCCACTGAGGATGAGAGCAACGCGAGGATGTTGAAGCAGGCGAAACGGGATGAGGTATGGTATCCTTTTCTCGTAGGCGCTAAGCTGAGGCCTGATGATTGAATGCGTCTGCGAGAAGGAAACCGCCGGAAGGAGAACCAGGAGTGCAGTCGCAACAGCAACCTTTGATCGAGAATGCATCGAGGTCAATCATTGGAAGTCGAAATCAACCTACAAAAAATTCTGCCGAAATGCAATCATGCAGGAATAGGCGTTGAATCGACAATGAAATGGCCAGAGCTCCACAGATCCGATGGGATATTTCGATTCGTAGAGAATCTGCCACTCATGCGTTCTTCCGCTTGCCTTGATTTTCAGACGGGAACTTGCTATAATGAAAAAGGGAAAGTTACTCGAAAGAGGTCCTCACCTGCATGATATTTCTAAACCCAGCAGTTCTTTTCGGCCTGATCGCAGTCGCGATCCCCCTCGTCCTTCACCTCTTGAATCTAAGAAAACTTCGCACTGTGGAGTTCAGCACCCTTGCGTTTCTCAAGGAGCTCCAGAAGTCCAAGATGCGAAGACTGAAGCTCCGACAAATCCTCCTCCTCATCTTGCGGACTCTTCTCATCGCGTGTCTCGTCCTTGCGTTTGCACGACCCGCACTCCGCGGAACGGGGGTTGGTGGTCTGGGGACACACGCAAAGACAACTGCCGTTCTTCTTTTCGATGATTCCTTCAGCATGACTGCAACCGACGAGCACGGCTCGCTACTGAATCAGGCGAAATCTGTTTCCCTCGACGTCCTGTCTCTCCTCAAGGAAGAGGACGAGGTCTTCTTCCAGAGATTCTCGGAAGGAAGCTCGGGTGGAACCACCGAGACTCCCACACATAATATTTCCGGGGTAAACGCGGCCGTTAGCGAGACAAAGGTATCTATGACGTTTCATACGCTTGGTGAACTTCTTGGGCGAGCACGAAAGGCTCTGAAGGAATCAAGAAACTTTAGCAAGGAGATTTACCTTGTAACGGATCTCCAAAAGACGAACTTCGCTGCTGATGAGGAGAGAGCAACAAAATCGACTGAAAGCTCCTCGCAACAGTTTGAGAGTGGGACGAGGCTCTTTCTCATCCCTGTCGGTCGCGCATCTGCTGAAAACGTCGCTGTGGACGCTGTGAGAATGATGAATAAGGTCTTTGAGAAGGATAGGCCCTTTTCGGTTGAAGCCACGATCCGGAACTATGGCAAAGCTCCGCTCCGAAACTACACGGTGAGCCTATACCTTGACGGGACACGGGTAATGCAAAAGAGTGTTGATATCCCTGCTGATGGCGCGACGAGCGTATCATTCAGCGCCATGCCTAAGCGGACAGGCCACATCACTGGCTATCTCCAAGCCGAACCCGATGCGATCGATCAAGACAACCAGCGTTATTTTACAGTGTTTATCCCCGAGAAAACAGATATCCTCTTCGTGACGAACACCTCCCGTGATATTTCTTTCCTCAACTTGGCTCTCACCGCGGACGAGCGTAGCCAGTCGTCATATGCGATCGAGACCATCGCTCCCTCGAAGCTGCTCATGACATCTCTCTCACACTTCGATGTTATTATCATTTCGAACGTGAAGTCATTTAGCTCTGATGAATCGGAGCGGCTCAAGCAGTTTGCTATGGAAGGGGGTGCCATAATCCTGTTCCCGGGAGCGGATGTCGATGTTGCACAGTATGCTGCCGAGTTTTGCCGAAGGCTCAACATCGCACCGTTCATTGGAAAGGTAGGAAGTGTCACGGATAGACGTATGTTCCTCACCTTCGAGGGCATTGACTTTGCCCATCCTATCTTCTCCGGAATGTTTGAAGGGAAACCGTTTGCGAAAAAGAGCGCAGGCCCGTCAGTTGAGTCGCCACAGATTTCTGTAACCCTCGAGTACCGGCCCGGTGCGAACGGGCAGAGCATTATCCGCCTCTCAAACGGGACTTCTTTTCTCACGGATTACAAAATTGGCGACGGGAGACTTCTTCTCTATAGTGTTGCACCAACACCTGACTGGTCAGATTTCCCTCTGAAGGGAATCTTTGTTCCCCTGATTCGGCGATCAATCTCATACCTGGCTTCGTGGAATCAACAAGCTGCAGAGCATCTTGCTGGAAGTGCCGTCACACTGACAGTGCCGTTGAAGACGTTCGTGAGAAGTCAGACATCCCCCGTTCACCATCGGTCGCCGGATGGCTGGGAAGAGGTCGTTCAACCGCGTACAGCGGAGAAGAGTGGAGAGCGAGTATTTGTTATCAAGAGAACTGAGGTGCCGGGGATTCATGAGGTCATCCACGAGAATCAGCTGATCTCGGCCTTTGCAGTGAATTTAGATCCGAGAGAATCTGATCTCCGGAAGTTAAATGTCGACGAGGTGAAAAGGTGGTTGACCACCTATGGGTTTCGACCTGATGCAATCCGAATCCTCGGCTCAACCGAGCGCCCTGAAGCTGTTGTCCTTCAATCTCGTTTCGGAATCGAGTTGTGGAAATATTTTCTTGGCCTTGCCTTCGCTTGCGCCCTTACTGAAATGATTGTGTCGAGAGGCAAAAGAGAGGAAAGCGAGAGACACGAAAAGTGAAAAGACCGTTCCTTTTTGAACGACCTGAGAGTGATCGAGAACGTGCGATCCTTGTTGGCGTCTCAGGAAGAGGAATACAGAAATCAACGACAGAAGAATACCTTGAGGAGTTAGCACTGCTTGCAGACACCGCAGGAGCTGATGTCCTCTTTAAGATCATTCAGGAACGCGGCCGAATTGATCCGGCATATTTCATCGGGAAAGGGAAGGTTGAAGAAATTGCACGCATCGTCGAAGATAATGAGATTAACCTTGTCATCTTTGACGACGACCTCAGTTCTGTGCAAGTGCGCAATCTCGAGAGACAAATCGACTGCAAAATCCTTGACAGAAGTGGACTCATTCTCGACATATTCGCCTCTCGTGCAAAGACAAACGAAGCGAAAACACAAGTGGAACTTGCCCAACTTCAGTACCTCCTGCCCCGGCTCACGCGACAGTGGACACACCTTTCAAAACAATACGGGGGAATTGGAACAAAAGGACCTGGCGAGAAACAGCTTGAAACCGATCGTCGGATCATCCGGAACCGCATCCGCTACCTGAAAGACCGCCTTCTCCGCATTGACAGGGAGCGCGAAACGCAGCATAAGCGACGGCGTGAGCTTACTCGCATTGCTCTCATTGGATATACAAACGTTGGCAAGTCTACCCTCCTAAACTTGCTTGCCGACGCAGGTGTCTTTGTAGAGGACCGTCTCTTTGCAACACTCGATGCGACGACAAGACTCGTCACCCTCACTCCTGCGCAGAAAGTCTTGATTACAGATACGGTCGGGTTCATTCGAAAATTGCCGCATCATCTTATTGCTTCCTTCAAGAGCACATTGGCCGAAGTCACTGAAGCTGATATCTTGTTCCACATCGTTGACGCAAGTTCGCCTCAATTCGAGGACCAGATTGAGGTCGTGAAAACAACGCTCGATGAACTTCGCTCTCTCGACAAGCCCTCCGTCATGGTTTTCAACAAGATTGACAGACTAACAGATCGGTCATTCCTTAAAGAGTTGGAGCAGCGATATGAGAACGCTGTTTCCATCTCTGCAGCGCGTGGAATTAACATCTCAGGGCTTAAGGAGAAAATTCTGTCACTCCTCGAAAAGGATCTCACCGAGCGGACGATGGTAGTGAAGCAATCCGACTACAAAGTCATTGCACTTCTCCATGATGTAGCGGACGTGCTTGAGAAGACATACCTTGATAATCGCGTGAAGATACGTTTTCGCATCAGCGATGCGGAGTTAAGAAGAGTCCATGCCCTTCTCCAGAAGGAACGAATCACAGCTGTGACGGACTCATAGACGAAAGGGCCTTCTCTGGTCCGTCTGTCTCTTCCACTGTAGAGTCGTGAAAGCTTTTCAGTTGACAATCGCTCGATACGCAATTCACTAGATGCCCCTCTGCTCATGAAACCGATTACACTCGACGGTAGTACACTTTCGATCAGGGATGTTCACTCAACGGCTTATTGTAACGCGCCTGTGAAACTCAGTGCAGCAGCGGCGAAACGAGTCGAGGCCTCTCGCCACCTCGTTGAAGAGTGGGTCGCTGGCGATGAAGTCATTTACGGGGTTACGACTGGATTCGGAGCATTCGCAAATGTGCGAGTCAACCAGAAGGACATCGAGCAGCTCCAGAGGAATCTCATTTTAAGTCATTCGGCAGGCGCGGGTGACCCACTCCCACCAGAAATCGTCCGTGCAATGCTCCTTTTGCGTATCAACGCTCTCGCAAAGGGATATTCAGGCATCCGTCTCAGCACGCTCAGATTCATGACAGAATTCCTCAACGCTGGCATTATCCCCATCATCCCGATGCAAGGATCCGTTGGTTCGAGCGGCGACTTAGTGCAACTCTCCCACCTCGCCCTCACGATGATGGGAAAGGGGAAAGTGTTCTACGGTGATGCAGTCATGGACGCCAGACTGGCCCTTAAGAAGGCAAAGCTAACCCCGCTGCAACTCATGGCGAAAGAGGGACTTGCACTCATCAACGGTACTCAGATGATGACAGCCTACGCGGCGCTTGCCGTGTATGGGGCGAAGAAGCTGGCAAAGATGATCGACATCGCTGGGGCGCTGAGTGTTGAAGCATTGAAAGGCACCGACACCGCTTTTGATGAACGCATCCATGAGCTTAGACCCCATCCCGGACAAATGGCCACTGCCAAGAATCAGCGAAGGCTCATGGCGGGTAGTGAAATTCGAGAATCGCATCGGTACAACGACCCGCGTGTTCAGGATGCCTATTCAATCCGCTGCATTCCACAAGTGCACGGTGCTTCGCGCGACGCAATCGAATACGCTGAGAAGGTTGTTTCGATTGAGCTGAACTCTGCAACAGACAACCCTCTGATTTTTCCAAAGGAGAAGATTCATCTCGAAGGAGGAAATTTCCACGGCCAGCCAATCGCACTCATCTCGGATTTCCTTGCCATCGCCCTCTCGGAGCTTGCAAACATTTCGGAGCGACGGATCGAGCGACTCGTGAATGGCAGCCTCACGGATTTACCCCGGTTCCTCACAAGCAAAGGTGGTCTCCACTCAGGACTGATGATGGCGCAGTATACCGCAGCTTCCATTGTTTCGGAGAACAAAGTCCTCTGCCATCCCGCAAGCGTCGATTCAATTCCGACTGGAGCCAATCTTGAAGATCACAACAGCATGGGATCGATCGCGGCTCAAAAGCTTTGGAAAGTTCTGAACAATGTCTGGACAGTCATTGCGATTGAGTTTCTCTGCGCGTGTCAGGGACTGGATTTCACTCGGCGGAGTGCAAAAGGCCAACGCCCGATGCGATGCGGGAGAGGAACGGAAGCTGCCTATCAATTCTTCCGGAAGCGTGTCTCACATCTCGGCGATGATCGCGTTCTTTTCGACGACATTGAGAAGTCACTCCGGATCGTCAGAGAAGAAAGACTCCTTCAAGCAGTTGAGAAAGCAATCGGACCCTTAGCTTAAGGATGAAACTCTGTCCATGAAAACAATAGTTGTGCTCGGAATCTTTCTATCCTCAGTTTATCTCTGCAGCCAAGAGAAGCCTTCGCAAAGAAAGGAGGCAACCATGAATGCTCAGCATATTCATTGGTACGGTCAATCAGCATTTCGCATTGAAGACGGACAGAAGCAGATCTACATCGACCCATGGAAGCTCCCGGCTGGCAAATTGCCAAAGGCTGATCTGATCTTCATCACTCACGCGCATTTTGATCATCTCTCTCCTGGTGACATAAACCAAATCAAGAAAGACGGGACGATCATCGTCGCTCCGAAGGATGCTGCCGCGGAACTGAAAGGAAGCGTGAAAACGATCAGCCCGAATCAATCGCTCGAAGTTGGAGGTGTGAAGGTTTCAACCATTCCAGCGTATAATCTGAAGAAGAACTTCCATCCAAAAGGGAACAATTGGGTCGGATACGTCCTGACGCTCAGCAACGGAGAGACTCTCTATCATGCAGGCGACACTGATTTCATCCCCGAGATGAAAACTCTCAAGGTGGACGTCGCCCTGCTTCCATGTGGTGGAACATACACGATGAATGCGATGGAAGCTGCTGAAGCGGCGAACACCTTCAAATCAAAGGTTGCCATTCCAATGCATTACGGAGATGTCGTTGGCAGCGACCGAGATGCAGAATCATTCAAGAAGGAGTTTCACGGCGAAACTGTAATCAAGAAGAGAGAGCGGTAATGAAGTGCCATGAGATTTGCTGTCGACAAGATGCTTGGACGACTGGCGAAGTGGCTCCGTATTCTGGGGTACGACACCGTCTTTGATCCTTACGCGCCGTCGGGGGTTATTATAAAGCAGGCTGTAGAGGAAAAACGGATTTTTCTTACCCGAGACATGAAGTTCGCAAAGAATCCTGATTTAGCCGAGTTCTTCATCGTCCGGAGCGAACACTATCGTGAACAACTTCGAGAGGTCGTCGGGCACTACCATCTTGACATCTACGCGAGACTCTTCACGCGCTGCACTGTCTGCAACGAGGAAATTCTCTCTGTTGAGAAAGACGCGGTGAAAGATTCCTTGCCTGAAAAATCTGCACTCAACTTTGATAAGTTCTACCAATGTCCAAAATGCAAACGCGTTTATTGGGGAGGAACACATACCCAAAACACGAAGAGACGCTTGATAGAGATTTTTCCTGAGCTGGTCGAAGGAG